>NZ_AYZJ01000010.1:0-65942 GCF_001436615.1 Lacticaseibacillus camelliae DSM 22697 = JCM 13995 | reverse complement strand
GGTAAGAATCGAGGTGAAGCCTCAATTCTCACCGGAACTAATCTTAGATTGTTTGATTAGAGTTGATCGTCGGTGCTGAAATTCAGCGGGCTGAGGTCCGTCGATTCTTGGAGCAGTCGAGCAGTGAAGGTCTGCCACGCGGATTTGGCGATTGCCGCATTGGCCAAACTGGCGGTTGTGGCGAGCGCCGCCAGGTCGGGGGCGGTTTTCGCTTGGCCATCGGTCTTGGCGATGTTGGCTAGCAGCAGCGCATGGGTCGCGGTTTGGATCTGCTGCAAGGCCTGCTGGAAGTGCCAGTAATGCGCGTCGACCAACACGCCGGCCAGCTTATACTGCCAGTACGCCGAATCCGGACTCGGCGGTAAAGCGCCCACTTGGTAATCGGCTGGCGTCGTGGTAGTCCCGGCAAAAAATGGGACAAATTGACTTTCCGCCGCCACGCCCATAGCCTGCCAGTGAATTCCGGCGAGTTCGTCAGGCAGGTTTGGCCGCAGCTGCAGGACGTGGCTTTCCTGCGTGCGGGCGAGGCTGATGGGGCGGAAGCGATGAGGGGCAGTGGCCTGCGGATCGACCGGATCATACGGCGTTTCCTCAAAATGGCTGCCAAGCACCTGAAAAGCGTCATCAACTTGCAGTGGCCGGTCCGGCTTGAGGACGAAGGGCAGGTTCGAGTCCGTCGGGTCACTGCGGCGACTCGGGGTCAGCCGCCGCTGGCCGTCCCACACACGCGCCGTGTTGTAGGTTCGATCAAATGGGGTGTCAGTGCCGAAGATGCGGCGGAAATTAAACGGCGTGTCAGCCTGCCACAGGTGGTGGGACTCGGCGAATGTAGCGAGATTCGGACTGGTCAAAAAATTGGCATCATCGAACAACCCGGCTTGGATGCTGAGCTGGTTGGCCACCACCGCATAACTGTCATCCGGAATGCGCTCAGCCACCCAGTGGTGCCCAGACCCAATTTCCATGTACCAGGCCTCATCGTGATCGGCAAACAAAACGCCATTGGCTTCCCCGGTGCCAAGTGTGGTGACGATTTGCCCCAGACGCAAGACGCCTTCCTTTGCGGAGTGAATATAAGGCAGCACGACCGTGACCATGGCCTCTTCTAGAATGCCATCTGGCACAAAGGGGTCATAGGCAAGCACCCGGGCGTTGGCGTAGGCACTTTCGGTCGCACTCATCGCCACGCCGACCTGGTTAATCCCGGCTTCCTCAAACAGGCCGTATTGGTCAGTCCATTCCGGGGTTGCTGTGTACTTAAAGGCGTGCTTGGGGAGGTGCAAGGTGAACCCATTCGCCTTTGAATGAAAAGCTTCAGGCTGATCGAAGGTCTCGGGATGCACGACGAGGTGCTTGGGCCACGCCGCCTTCGAGTCCTCATTGCGGCCAATCAGAACGCTGCCGTCAGCCGTCGCCTTTTTACCAATCAAAATGCTGGTGCAAGCGGAACGAGTCATTGTGATCTTCCTTTCTTTGTTCACAAAACTAGAACACCTGAATGCGAGGCACAAGTTTCTGCCTATTATACGCGAAAACCCGGTATAGGGGCTGTATTTTCTGAACTTTCCCGTGTATTCTAGTAACAATGACGGACGGCAAGACAGGTTTTATGTGCACGTGTGTCCGTAAATTGTGAACAAGTAGGCAGAGACATGGCAAAACTGACAAAATTCGCTCAGCATGACACTTTGACAAAATTGGGGGTCGCACTGGTCAGCGGTCTGCTGACCGCAATCGCCCTGAATTTTTTCCTGACTCCCGCACAGGTCTTCCAGGCCGGAGCCACTGGGTTGGCCCAGCTGATCTCCATTTTTCTTCACCGCCTGGGGCTCACCAGCGGTGATTTAACGGGCTGGTTTAACTTATTGATCAACATGCCGATTGCGTATCTGGGCTGGCGTAAGCTCGGTCGCAGTTTCACGTTGTTCAGTATTCTCAACATCCTGATCATCTCAGGTTTCACGATTGTGCTGCCGGTCCAGGCGCTTTCGAACGATCCGCTGATGAATTCGATTTTCGGCGGCGCGCTGACCGGTATCGCGGTCGGGATTGCCCTGCGCTACGGCTTTTCGACTGGCGGGTTTGACATTTTGTCCATGTACCTTGCGAAAACGACGAGAAAGTCGGTCGGCTGGCTGATGTTCGGTATCAACTCGGTCATCGTGCTGATTGCCGGGTTTGGCCTGCAATGGGAAAGCGCCTTGTACACCATCATCTCGATTTACTGCATGTCGCGGGTGGTCGACATGATCCATACCTCGAACCAGAAAATCACGGCGATGATCGTGACCGAGCACCCGGATGACGTGGTTGCCGCGGTTTCGGCGCGACTCAATCGCGGCATCACGGTCATTCCCAGCCGTGGGGGTTACTTGCACCGCCCGAATACGACCTTGATGATCGTCATCACGCGGTACGAACTGTACGATTTGACCCAGGCCACGCTAGGGGCTGACCGGTTGGCTTTCATCGATATTCTGAACACAGTCGACGTGGTCGGGGAGTTCTTGACTTCCGATCAGCAGGACGCTAAGCGGAAGTCACCTGTTCAAGCGCCGCAATCTCGGGTATAATTTGGGCAAGAAGAGTAAAGGAGCGATCACATGCCATTAGTTCACATTGATCTGTTAGCAGGCCGGACGCCAGAGCAGCTGGCCAAGATGTGCCAGGATGTCACTGAAGCCATCGCCAAAAACACCGGGGCCCCGGCTGAGCACATCCACATCGTGCTCAACGAAATGACGCCGGACCATTACGCCGTTGCGGGCACGCTGAAGTCGAACGAGTAGGAGGCCATCCCAATGGCTGATGAGAAAACCACGACGCCGGAAGAAGACGCTTACTTTGCCAAGATGAAAAAGGCCATCGTCAAAGCCCTGGAAGGCGTGATCGACCCAGAACTGGGCGTCGACATTGTCAATCTCGGCCTGATTTACGGCGTCGACCTGGACGATGTGGGTCACTGCGACGTCGAGATGACGCTGACAACCATGGGCTGCCCCTTGACGACTATGCTGGACGACAGCATTCATGAGGCGCTGCTGGCTGTGCCAGGCATCACGTCGGTCGATATTCACTTGGTGTGGTACCCGCAGTGGGGCCCGGAGCGGATGAGCCGGTACGCCAAAATGGCGCTGGGGATCCACTAAGCATTTGTGCAGCCGCTGGTGATTCAGCGGCTTTTTCATTGGCAGGGAGGTCAGCATGGACTACTGGGTGAAACTCAATCAACTTGCAGAGACCATGCCGACCCCAGCGATCCGGCAGCAAGTGGCGGCTTTGACGGCCTGGCGCACGGCGGTGGCTGCCCACCAGCTGCCCACAGCGGCGCTGCCAAGGCTGGGCCTGACCGGTGAAACCATGGCGGAGGCCCAATATGACTTTCAAGTGCCGCTTCGCGCGGTGGTTGCCTTGGACCACCTGCTGCGGCACTTTCGCCAGTACATTGCCTACCATTTTGGCATGTGGGCCTTTGTTCAGCAGTCGCTGTTCGCCGAATGGACGGCGCTGTTTGGCCCACGGCGGTACTTGGAAGTGGCAGCCGGCAACGGTTATGTCAGTTTTGGCTTGCAGGCAGCCGGCAACCGGGTGATTGCCTCTGACAGCCTGACGTGGCAAAGCCAAAACGTGACCGGCCAGACCCCGCTGCTGCCGGTCCACCGCGCCGGGGCCAGTGCGGCCTTGTGGCAGTGGGGGGCGCAGGTGGATGCGGTGGTCATGGCCTGGTCCCCGGATCACGAGTGGAGCGATGCGGCGTTTCTGCAGTTGCTGCGGACACGTTTTTCCACGCTTGATCTGTTTGTGATCGGTGAGCGCAACGGTGCGACAAACAGCCGCCTGTTTTGGCAGCTGGCGCACTTTGTCCCGGACCGCAGACTGTTGCCGTTGAACCGGGCATTTCCGCGGTTTGACGCCATCAATGACCGCATCTACTTGATTCGATAGAAAGGATGTCAACCTTGAAGCGACTCTTCTTTTTAGCTGCGGCCTGGGTCTTGCTGATTCTCGGGGCCGGCTGGGTCTGGTCAACGCATGACCAAACCGAATACGCCGAGCTGCTGGATCACTACAACCTGAGCGAGCAGGCGGTGACGGTCTCAACTAAGGCCGATCTCACCTTGCCGCAGGCCGCCGCCAAGCTGGCAAAAAGCAAGTTGACCAACCTTCAAGTTCAGTTCCGGACCAGCGGTGGGCGAGTGTACATGTACGGCAATGGCCACTACGGAACGCTCCCACTGGACTCAGGACAGTGGTTTTCCGATGCCGATTTCCAGTCGCCGCTGCCGGTCACCGTGGTTGGTGCTGATCACGAAAAACAGCTGACCACCGGCAGCCACCAGCAGTACCTTAAACAGGCTGGCCAGTACCTCCCCGTGCTGGGGGTCGTCTCGTCGCCGCGCAGTCAGCGACTCAACCGGGCCATTTTTCTGAACGCAAGTGGGGCAGGCCCTGCGGCGCCGCGGCTTGACGACGTTAAAGTCTATGCGGACGGCGAGAACATCCAGAAGCAAAAAGGCCAACTCGCCCGACTGCTCGGCGGCAAGGCCGCCAACTACCAGTATCGTCAGCATCTCGGCGGGACGGATTGGTGGCAAACCAGCGGCCTCACAACGGTGTGGTGTGTGGTGCTGGGGCTGTTCGCCGTGCTCATTGCCTGGATTGCGCAGTGGTTTGTCAAAAATACGCTGCCGGCCGAGCTTAAGTCCCCGCAGCGACAGCGCGCCTTGCGCGGGCTGTGGGTCCGGCTGTGCGGCTACAGTGCACTGCTGACGGTGGCCGGAACGATCGCCGCCAACTGGTGGTTTTATCTCACTGACCGGCCGCGGTTCGTCATTTTTGCAGCAGCGCTGTGGGTCATCGCGACCGGCACGCTTTACGGGCTGCTAATGCGCAAGCATGGGAAAAGGAGAGACAGGCATGACATTACCCGAGGGCTTTGAAGAAAAATACCGCAAGCTATTAGGCTCAGACGCGGCCGCGTTTCTGGCCAGCTTTGACCAGCCGGCTGCGGCCGGGTTTCGCGTCAATCCGCTGCATCACGCCACCAGCCAGGCCCCGGCGATTCCTTGGAGTCAGTGGGGACATTACGGCAAGGTGGTTGGGACGTCGCTGGCGCACATTGCAGGCAATGTGTACAGCCAGGAGCCTAGTGCCCAGTTTGTCGGCACCGTGGCTGCCCCGCGCCCAGGAGAGCGGGTCCTCGATTTGTGCGCGGCCCCCGGTGGTAAGTCAACGCACCTTGGCAGTTTTATGCAGCAGCAGGGCCTGCTGGTCGCCAATGAGATCAACGCCGGGCGCGCGCGAGTGCTGTCCAGCAACATCGAGCGGTTCGGGCTGACCAACACGCTGGTGACAAACAGTGATCCGGCGCATTTGGCGGCGCGCCTGCCGGAAGCCTTCGACCGCATCTTGATCGACGCCCCTTGCTCCGGAGAAGGCATGTTTCGCAAGGATCCGGACGCGATGAGCTACTGGACGCCGGACTATCCCGTCAAGTGCGCTGAGCGCCAGCGCGAAATCGTCGCCGAAGCAGTGAAAATGCTGCGCCCGGGCGGCATTTTGGTTTACTCGACCTGCACGTTTGCGCCAGAGGAAGATGAGCAGATCATCGCCTGGGCCACGGCCAATCTGGGCCTGAGTGTGGTGCCAATCGATAAACCGGCGGGGATCGCCGACGGCAGGCCGGAGTGGGCCAACGGCGACCCGATGCTGAAGGAAACCGCCCGCCTGTGGCCACAGCGCCTTGACGGCGAGGGCCATTTTGTTGCGAAGTTGCAAAAAGCTGGCGCTGGCAAGGTTGCGATGGGGCCGCTGGTGGAACCGGTGCGGCTGAACCGGACCCAGCAGCAAGACTTTGCGGCATTTGAAAAAGCCACCTTCAAGCAGCCGTTGAATCTCCCCAAGACCTTGAATCGAGATACCCTGGCCACGCTACCGGTGGGGACCCCGGCACTTGCCGGCATCCACCTGCTGCGCACCGGACTGACCTTAGGCACCTTTAAGAAGGGCCGGTTTGAGCCGGCCCACGCCTTGGCCACCGCGCTTTCGCCGGCGATGTTCCAAACCGTGGTCAGCGTCTCAGCCGACGAATTTACCCGTTATCGCCACGGCGAGACACTCAGTCGGCCGGCCCTCACCAAAAAGCAAACCGTCCTGCTGACTTATGAAGGCAGTGGTTTTGCGTTGGGTAAGGCGGTGGGCGGCACCATTAAGAATGCCTATCCCAAGGGCCTTAGGATCTGAAAAAGCCGACGCAAAAATGCGTCGGCTTTTTTCATGTCTGCAATTCAGTAGGGTAGTTTCAGGTTGCGCTGCTGGGCGTAGTTGACCAGCGCCGGTGAGAAAACGACCGGGACCTGCCGCAACGTTGTTAGATTCTTAGCGCCAAGCAGCGCCAGCAGGGCGGGGAGCTGCCGCTGCCAGGCGGTCAGATGGGCTTCCGCCGCGGCTGGGCCTTCCTGGATCAGCCAGTGAAGCACCAACCCGCTGATGCCGACCGCACTGGCACCGAGCCGCAGGGCCTTCACAACATCAAGAGGGGTGCGGACACCGCCGGTCGCCAGGACCGTGAGTCCGCTGTCTTGCGCCTCCAACAGGGATTCAACGGTGGACTGGCCAAAGTCGGCAAGCGCGGTGTAGTCGTCATCCTGACGCCGCACGCCTTCAATCTGCGCAAAGTTAGTGCCACCTTTGCCGCCCACGTCCACATACTTCGCCCCGGCCTGGCGCAACTTGACCAGCGCCTCCTTGGTCATTCCGAACCCGACCTCTTTGACGATCACCGGGACCGGACTGGCTGCGATTATGCGCTGGAGATTGGTCAGCCAGTGGAAATCTCGGTCACCCTCGGGCATGATCAGCTCCTGGACCGCGTTCAGGTGAATCTCCAAGGCGTTGGCGCGGAGCATCTTGATTGCCGTTTCGGCTTGAGCCGGGGTCTTATTCGCGCCGAGGTTGCTTATCAGAAAGCCGTCGGGATCGGCTGCCCGCACGACCTGGAAGGTGGACGCCAAATCAGGCTCCTTCAGTGCCACCGCCTGGGAGCCCGTCGCCATAGCCAGCCCCGTGTGCGCCGCAATGGTGGCCAGCTGCTCATTGTACCGGCCGGTTTGCTGGGAGCCACCTGTCATGGCGTTGATGAAAAAGGGCCACTCCCAGTCAAACAGCGCCGGTGTCACCGACACATCAGCCACGGCAGTTTCCGGCAGCGGGTCATGCAGCAGGCGCACGTCATCAAAGCCTGCCTTGGCTTGTGGGGCGAAAAATTTTTCGGCTAAAAAGACGTGCTCGTCCTTGCGGTGCGACTGAATCGATTGGCTCATTGTGCTTCCTCCAATACTTTGGCGGCGCGGCCGGGGCCGGCGACCAGCAGGCGGTCTTTAAATTCGGGCAGCGCCGCTTTGACCGCCGCAACGGCAGGCGCCAAGGTCAGAATTTTGACGTTCGGCCCGGCGTCCATGGTGGCGTATGCTGGGACCCCTTGCGCCCGCAAGGTCTGCACCGCGTGCCACACCGTCAACGTCGCCGGCTGAAAGTAGGTAAAGGCGGGGTCACTGGCAAAAATGGCGGCGTGCATGCGAGCACTACTTTGCTCTGTCAATTCTCCGATCCGGGTGAAATCAGCTGCAGCCAGGGCCTTCACCATGTCGCCTGCGGCCCGCTCGTTATCTTTGACCCAGGCCGGGTAGTAGGGACTGGTTGCCACGGTGTTGGCCATCAAGCGGCGCGATGAGACTTTTTTCTGGCCGGCATCGACCATCACAACGACCATGCGCAAGGGCAGCTTTGTTTCGGGTAAGGCCTCAGCAAACGAGGTGAGATCACTGTCACCGCGGTGCCAAATGGCAAGGCCGCCGAACACTGACCGCGATGCGGAGCCGGAGCCGCGCCGGGCCAGGCGCGACAAGTCCCGGGGCGCCAGTTGCAAGCCTGCTTCGCGGCTGGCAGCCAGGGCCAGGGCCGCATAGGCAGAGGCCGAACTGGCCAAACCGGCAGCGGTCGGCACGTGGTTCACGGACGCAACATGCGCAAACTGCGCCGAGTGCGCCTGGGCGCGCACAATGTCCAAAAACGCGCTGATTTTGTCAGGCGATTGCGGCCGGCCGTTCAGCGTGAACTGGTCTGCCATCAGGTGCGGGTCAAACTGCACGGTGGTGTCGGTGTAAAAATCATCCAGCGTCAAGGATACGCTGCTGGTGTAAGGCAGGATCAACTTTTCGTCTCTTTTGCCCCAGTACTTGATCAAGGCAATATTCGTGTGCGCCCGGGCTGTCGTTGTCATCAAAGCGCCTCGCTTTCAGCAAAGTCGTAGGTCCAGGTTGCGGCAGCGCCGGCAACAGTCAGCGCCTGCACCACGGCATGCGCCGTCGCATGATCCGCTGCCAATGCGATCATGCACCCGCCCTGGCCGCTGCCGGTCAACTTGGCGCCCAGCGCGCCGGCCTGAATCGCTGCTTCGATCAGCCGGTCGAGCGAAGCGGCACTAACACCCATTTGGGCAAGCGCCGTCTGGGCGACAGTGAGCTGAGTTCCCAGCGCCTTCAGGTCGTCTTGGGCGAGTGCGACCGCGGCCTTGCGACTGGCGCTGCCGATGTGCTCGATCACGGGTTGGAACTTGGTGTGATCACGGCGCAGCAAGTCCGCCACATGGCCGACTGCGGCGCCGGTTTGCCCTATTTCACCAGTGTCGGCAATCACCAGAAAGCCCCGGGTCGGGAAGTGAATCGGCTTGGGGGCCTCACCGCGAATAAACCACTGCGGCCTTTCCGCAGACGTGGTGGCCGCGTCCAGGCCGCTGGGATTGCCGTGGATCGCCTTTTCGGAAACGGCGGCCCAGTTCAGCAGGGTCGGCCGGTCCAGTGGCGTGTCAAACGCGCCGTAAAAGGCCCGGATGATGGCGATCGCGCAGGCCGCAGACGAGCCCATGCCGCGCTCGGCAGGTAAGGCGCTGTCAATCATGAGGTCAAAGCCCTGCTGCGCGGCGCTGAAAAACGTCAACAGCTGCTTGATCAGCTTCGTTAGACCGGTAAACGGCGGCTGGGCCGCGGCGAGCCTTCCGCTGTAAAAGGTCGAGTGGATCACTTGGGGACCGGCAGTGGGGGTGACGGTTGCCGTCAGCTTGATCGACTTGATGGGCAGGGCAATCGCCGGCTGACCGTACACGACCGCGTGCTCCCCAATGAGAATGATTTTGGCGCAGCTGGCGCCTTTTGCTTGATGCATGAAATCGCTCCTTTTAATTCCTATAAATGATACCCCATCGCCGCTGCCTCGACTAGTCGCTTATGCTAAACTTAGAGCAGCAAAAACGGGAACGGAGGAGCGCACATGACGTTGCAATTTTATCTGGGCACTGCGGCCAGTGACCACCGCGAGGCAATGGTCGAGGCCGTCGCCAAGGCGCTGAAAGCAGGCAAAGAGGTTTTCTACCTGGTACCGAATCACGTGAAATTTGAAGCCGAAGTCAGCCTGCTGCAGGGACTGCGGGATCTGAATGGGACGGGCCAGGCCCAGTTTGCCGTCAGCCGCCTCCAGGTGCTTTCCTTCAGTCGGCTGGGCTGGTATTTTTTGAAGAACACTGAAGCGTACCAGCGGCCGCAGCTCGATCGCGCCAGCAATACCATGCTGGTGAGCAAGGTTTTCAGCGACCTGCTGAACGATGACGCAACGAAGCAGCAACTCCACCTGTTTGCCGGCTCGGTCCACAACGCCGGCTTTTTTGCCGAGCTTGCGGATCAGCTGGCCGAGCTGCAAACCGGCCGGGTGACGTCCGCCATGCTGGCGGACGCCGTGACGCGCGGGGCAAGTCAGCTCCAGGACGCCGAAAAACTCAAGGAGCTGCAAATCGTGGCGGCCGCCTACGAAAACCAGGTGCAAAGGTTTGCGACCAGCGCAGCGCTGCTCGAGGAGTTGACCCGCTGGGTGGCTGCCCACGCGGACCGGTTGCAAAACGCGGCCTTTTTCCTTGACCACTTCAATAATCTGTCGGCCAGTGAATTCCACCTGGTCCATACCATGCTCCACACCGGCGCCGACCTGACCGTTGCCCTGACGCTCGACCAGGCGCCAGAAGCTCAGCCCCAGGGCCCGGGATTGTTTCTGCCGGCGGCCAAACTCTACTATCAGCTGAGCCAGTCGGTGGCTGATATACCCGGTCGGACTTGGCAGCCGCAAACCTTTATGTGCCGCGTGAATCACGGCCCAGAGTCGTTTCTCGGCGGGCTGGACGCGTTTTGGCGGTCGCAGTACGGCGGCGAAGCCAGCCCGGCCGTCTCGCTGACAGCAGCGGCGAAGGCGGCAGTGCAAGGCCACTTAACGCTGTACAAGGCCAGCGAGCCATACGTCGAGCTGCGGGCCGTGGCCCGTCAAATCGTGCAGGCGCTGCATGCCGATCCCACGCTGCGGTACCGCGATTTTCTCATTGTCGCTCGGCACCTGGCGCCATACGAGTCGTACCTGCAACCGGTCTTTGACGAACAGGGCCTGCCGGTTTTCATCGACCGGGAGCGGCCGATGGAGAATCATCCCTTGGTGGCGCTCATTCAGAGTCTATTTGCGGTGCAGCGGTACCATTATCAGTACGAAGACATGATGAAACTGCTGAAAACCGAGCTGCTGGTCCCAACTGGCGTGAGTGCCAAAGCTTTTCGTGACGCGCTGGACGTCACGGACAACTTTCTGCTAAAAACTGGTAAGCAAGGCGATGCCTGGGTCAAGGGGCCCAAGTGGCAGTACATTGACCACATCGAGCACCGCCCGACCAGTGGCGGCGCCGGCGATGATCAGGTGGTGCTCGATCAGGCCAAAACCGCCCAAATCAACTTGGTGCGTGATTTTGTGGCCGCAAGTCTGCCGCCGCTGTTTGCCAAGTGGGCCAAGGCCAGCAGCGGTGTTGAAGGCGCCACCGCGCTTTACCAGTGGCTGGACCAGGTCGGAGTCACGAAGGTGCTCGGCCAGTGGCGCCAGACCGCGATCGATGCCGGGGACTTAACGGCTTCGACCGCCGGCGAGCAGGCCTGGCAGCAGCTGGTCACCCTGCTGGATGACTACGCGACTATTCTCGGTGGGACCGCTGATGGGGATGCCACCGGTCAATTCGACCTGCAGGGGTTTGCCGACCTGCTGGACGCCGGCTTTGCCGGGGCCAGCTACACGCAGATCCCATCGACCTTGGATCAGGTCACGGTTTCCGAAACCGGACTGAGCCGGCTGGCAAAATTTAAGCATGTGTTTGTGATCGGGGCAACCAGTTCGGTCATGCCAGACACGCCGACCGATCATCCCATCATCACGGCGGCCGACCGGGAGGCGCTGCAGCCGTTGCTAGAGGAAGGGGCGTTTTTGCCTGAAGCCGGGGCGGAAAGTGCGCTGGGAGACGCGTTTCTCAATTATTTGGCCATGATGGCCGGAAGAACTGACCTGACGTTGAGCTACCCGGAATACGCCGATGATGAAAATCATGCGTCCAGTTATTTGACCCAGATGGCGGCCTATTTTGATGTCCCAACCCAGCCATGGCCAGAGGTCGCGCTGACCCTCAACGTCCCGCAGGACTTCAGCAGCCCGCGGGGGATGCTCGCAGACTACATGCGCGTTTTCGAGCAGGCCAAAGCTGACCACACTGCGATCCCGGCGGCCTGGGCCAAAATCATGACCACGCTGCAGGCCGCTGGTGGCGCCTTGGGCGGTTTGGCCAGTCGCTTGGCGGCCAGTGCCGGCACGCAAAATCCGATCGGCACCCTTCAGCCCGCGCTGGCCGAGCAGCTGTACTCGCCGCACATGAGCATTTCCATTTCTCAGCTCGAGCGTTTTTACGCCAATCCGTTCGAGTACTTTTTGATGTACGGACTGGGCCTGCGCAAGCGCCCTGAGTTCGAACTTTCGCCGCTGGACTCGGGCACGCTTTACCACAAGGTGATGGAGTTACTGCTCCGCCAGCATGGTAACTTGAACCAGTTAGTGCAGGACGGCACGCTGGCGCAAACCGTCGCGGCACTGGTGAAGGAAAATGTGCAGGCGTTCGGCATTGAGATTTTGGAGGCCGATGATTACTGGCGCTTTGTCGCCCGCCAAATCAGCGCGATGCTGACGCAAAGTGCCAAGATGATCGCCCGTCAGCAGCAAAACACGCGCTTTCGCCCCAAGCAGTTCGAGTTGAAATTCGGCCGCGGGAAGGGCATGAAAGGACTGGAGCTGCCACTTGACGGCGGGCGCAGCGTCACGGTAGCAGGGCGGATCGACCGGCTGGACGAGACGGTGATCGATGATCAGCGCTACTTCATGGTGCTTGACTACAAATCCAGTCCGCACGAGTTCAGCATGCAAAATGCTTACTACGGCAAATCCATGCAGCTGCTGACCTACATTGACGCCATCGATGAGACCACGGGTCCGTTTGCCGGAATGACGCCGGCCGGGGCCGAGTACTTTGTCTTCAACCTGCCGCGGATCGCCTACGCGGATTACATCGACCCGAAAAAGCCCGAGGCACTGTTGCAAAATTACCGGCTCAAGGGCCTGATCGTGCTGCCTGATGATGCGGATGCCGCTCACCGGCAGCAGCTCATCACCGCGTTTGACCAGAGTCTGACCCCAGAGCTGGCAAAGGATAAGGGTCAGCAATCGGCCATTGTGGAGCTGGCGGTGAAGAAAGGCGGCGCCCTGACGGCAAAATCTGAGAAGAAGTTGCTGCAGCAGTCGCAGCTGACCGCGCTTCTGGCGCACAATCAGCGTCTGATCATCAACGCCGCCACCGCCATTTTGAACGGCGTGATCAGCTTGGCGCCGCTGCAGTTCAAGCACGAGTCAGACATCATCACCCGCAGCGATTATCAGGCGATTATGCGCTTTGACCCGGCGACAGGCGGCGACCAGTATCACCACGTGGCGCCGCTTTCGCCTGAAGAGGTGCTGGCCAAGATTTTGGCAGAACAGGAGGACAAGAACAATGAGTGACGCTGTTAAACGCACCCCTGATCAGGAAAAAGCCGTGACCTTAAGCGGCAGCGATTTGTTGGTCTCAGCCAGCGCGGGTTCTGGGAAAACCAAGGTCCTGGTCGATCGCATTATTCACCGGCTGATCAACGATCCGACTGCCTCCCTGAGCAAAATGCTGATTGTGACCTTCACCAACGCCGCCACAGCGGAAATGAAGCTCAAGATTGAAGACAAACTGCGCGACCAGTTGGCGGAAGCAGGAGCGTTAACGACCGCGCAGCGTCAGCACCTGGCCAAAGAAGTGGCTCAAGTCAGCGCGGCGAACATTATGACGCTGGATGCTTTTTCCAAGCAGGTGGTCGACCACTACTACTACGTGATCGACCTGGATCCGGGCTACCGGATGATGACCGACGAGTCTGAAGTGCTCCTGTTCAAAACGCGAGTCTGGGAAGACTTGCGCGCGAATATCATGAGCCAACCGGACCGGCGCACCGCGTTTGCGACCCTGGCCGCGAATTTCACGACCAAGGCCACCCGCGACGGGCTTCAGGACGTGGTGTTTGCGCTATATGACTACGCCATGACCACCAAGGACCCGGCCGGCTACCTTGGTAACATTGCTGCGGCATACGGCGACCGCGACGAAGCCTGGATGACAGACGTCTGGGCTGCCGCCAAACCAATCATTGCGCAAAATGCCCGGCTGCTGGAAGAGGCGGCCAAGCTGGTCCAAGGCGACGCGCTGATGGCGCCTTGGCACGATAGCCTGGCCCAGACGACGGCGTGCGTTCAAGCGCTGCTGGCCCTGGCTCAGCCCAGCTACCGCACTGCCTATGACGCGTATCACGCGCTGACTTACCCAGGCTGGAAGGTCAGCACCGCCAAGAAGTTTGCCGACGTGAAGGCGACCATTGCCGAGGCCAAAGCGTTGCGTGATCAGGCCAAGGCCGCTTTGGATGATTTAAGCGGCTGGTTTGAGATCGCACCGGCTGACCTTGAGGCGGCAATGCCCCAAGCCATGGCGATGGCCCAAACACTGCAGGACACCATGCTGGAGTATGATCGAGCGATGCAGGCAGAAAAAACGGCGCGCCGGGTCCAGACGTTTGGTGACATCGCCCAAAACGCGTTGCGAATCTTGAACTCACCGCTTGAAGATGGTGGCGGCCACACAGTTGGCGACCACTACCAAGACCAGTTCCAAGAAGTGCTGGTCGATGAATACCAGGACATTAATCCGCTTCAGGACGCCTTATTAGATGCGGTCAGCAAGCCCGCTCCGGGAAACCGGTTCATGGTCGGCGACATGAAGCAGAGTATTTACGGGTTTCGGCTTGCCGACCCGCAAAAATTCCTTGCCCGTTATCACCAGTACTCTCAGACCGGCGCGGACGGTCAGCTGGTGACGCTGAACCAGAATTTTCGCTCGACGGACAATGTGTTGGCCTTCACCAATTTGGTGTTCACGCAGATCATGGATCAAGCGCTGGGCGACATTGATTACACCGAGGCCGAGCGGCTGCACGAAAACCAAGGTTACGACTATCAGACCGCAGCAGGTCAAACCAAAGCGTACCGCCTGAACACGGAATTTTTGCTTGAGGTTCAAGCGGCGCCTGATGACCAGTCCTCTGCTGAAGCCGCCGCGACTGACGATACAGATGAGTCTGGCGATGACCTCAGCGTCAGCCAGGCCCGCATGGTGGCGGCGAAAATCAAGGCCCTGACCGCCCCGGATAGTGACGCCCGCCTTTACACCAAAGCGGAGCACGGCGACCGTGCCAGTCATGAGCGGCGGGTGCAGTATTCCGACATTACGCTGCTGACGCGCAGCCGGACCAATAATTTGACCCTGCAGCAGGTCTTTGCGGAGGCCGACATTCCGGTGGTGATCACCAAGACTCAGAACTTCTTCAAAACCACTGAGCTGATGGTGATGCTCAGCCTGCTGCGCATTATTGACAATCCCAAGCAGGAGATCCCACTCACAGCCGTGCTGCGCTCGCCGATCGTGGGGCTGGACGCCAATGACCTGGCCCGCATTCGGATCTCGGCAAAGGGCCCGTACGATGAGGCCGTCTTTGGTTACGCCCAACGGCCGGCCAGTGCCGACCCGGATGAAAACCGGCTTCAGACGAAGTTGGCAAGTTTTACGGCGCTGCTGGACGAGCTCCGCGTTTTTGCCCGGACGCACGAGCTATCGGCGCTGATCTGGCACATCTACGAGGAAACCGGCTTTTTGGACATTGTCGGCAGTCAGGCCGGCGGCAGACAACGCCAGGCGAATTTACGCGCTTTGGCCAAGCGGGCTGCGGACTATGAAAAAGGGGGGTTCAAGGGCCTGTTCGCCTTTGTTCAGTTCATTGAAACGATGCAAAAGCAGGATAAGGACCTCAGCCAGCCGGTTTCATTGGCCGCCAATGTCAACGCGGTCCAGCTGATGACGATTCACAATAGCAAGGGCCTTCAGTTCCCGATTGTCTTTTTGCTGGATACCCAAAAGGCCTTCAACACGAGTGACTTGAGCGGGGCGGCAATTCTTGCCCAGGCACCGGCAGAACAAGCAGGGGGCCCCAAGCGCGAGCTGGTCGGGTTGAAATGGCGCGACCCGCAAACCTTTGTGGAGTACCAGCTGCCTCAGTGGCAACTGGCGAAAGATCAGAAAAAGAAACAGCTATGGACCGAGGAAATGCGTCTGCTGTACGTGGCGCTGACCCGGGCGGAGCAACAGCTGTTCATTGTCGGTACGGCCAAGACGCCACAAGGCAAGTTGCTCACCCAAGAGCAGTTGGAAACTAGTTGGCTGAGCAAGGCCGAAGGCGCAGCAGGCGATGTGTTGCCGGCAGCGACCCGATTGTCTGCGCAGTCCCTGCTGGACTGGCTGGGGATGGCCATGGCTAGGGCCGGCGTGCTCACGCAAGGCGGCGCCGCCAAGGCCTCCTTGGCGCAAGACGCCGAAAAAGCGGCAATTAAGTTCGACTATCAAGTCAAACCGGCGCGTGATGAGGCGGAAAGTACCGGCCTGCAGGAACCGGCCCAGGCCCTGCCGGCGCACTTTGACCAGGCGCTGACGGACTGGTTGGACTTCACTTACGCGGACCAACGCGCGGCGACGATGACCGGGTTTCAAAGTGTTACGGAGCTCAAGAGGATGTTTGAAGATCCTGACGTTGTGGATGCGCAGGACAGCTCGCCCAGTCGGCGAGGACGCCGGATGACTGGCGACTTTGCCCAACCGGCCTTTCTTCAGCAGAAAAATGGCGCCGGCGCCGCCGCAGTGGGCACTGCCACGCACTTGCTGCTTCAGCAGGTCCCGCTGACCGGCCCGCATGATGAGGCAACCCTGGCTCAGTTAGCGGACTCATTGGCGAGTCAACAACTGATCACGCCGGCGGTGCGGCGCGCTATGCGCCTTGACCGGGTCGCGGCATTTTTCCAGACGGCGTTGGGAAAACGGCTGGTGGCAGAGCCGGCCAACGTCCACCGCGAGCAGGCCTTTTCGCTGCTGTGGCCGGCGGCAGACTTTCCGCAGGCGGCAGGGGAGCAGCCTCAATCCGGCGAGTTGGAAGGCGACGTGCTGGTCCACGGGGTGATTGACGGGTTTATTGAGGAGCCGGATGGTATCACTTTGTTCGACTACAAGACCGATCACATCGGCGACCACCTGCACGATGTGATCGAACGCTACCAAGGCCAGCTGGAAGTCTACGCCGAGGCGCTGACCCTGATGAGCGGAAAACCGGTGCGGCACCGTTACCTGGTCCTGCTGGAAACCGGCGATGTTCATGAGGTGGCTGCGGCCAAGCACGCGCAGCGGTGATTTTGGAGAACGGAAGGAAGAATGCACATGCAGGGCGACACAGTGTACGCGGTGATCGATCTTGAAACCACCGGGACCGAGCGCGACTCGGACCGCATCATCCAGTTTGGGTGCGCGGTCATGCAAGGCGGGCACATCATCTCGACGATGTCGCAGATGATCAACCCGGACCGCCCGGTACCTGCGGCGATCCAGCAGCTGACCGGGATTCACCCGGCCGATTTGACCGCGGCTCCGTACTTCGCGGATGTGGCCGCCAAAATCCGCGATTTGATCGCGGATACAGTGATTGTCGCCCACAATGTCAATTTTGATTATCCGTTCTTGTCGCACGCCTTGACGCTGGCTGGGCAGCAGCCGCTGACCAATCCCGCAGTGGACACGGTGGAGCTGGCACAGCTCCTGCTGCCCACGCAGGCGAGTTACCGCCTCAGTGACTTGACCGCGGCGCTGGGCATCACGCATGACCATCCGCACCGGGCCGACAGTGACGCCATCAGCACTGCCAAGCTCCTGTGGCGGCTGCGCGCCGTGTTTCAGGCGCTGCCCAGTGCGACTCAGAGAAGCTTAAGTCGCCATGGTGCTTTTTTGCTGCGCGACACGGGGCACTTTTTGAGTGATGCCGTGACCTCTGACCGCCCGCTGCCCGATCAGCTCGAACAAGTGGGGGAGTTGGTGATCCGGCGGCCGCGACCGGCAGAACCCGAGGCAGGCCAGGCCGTTTATCCCGCTGATGCGACGGCCAAAAAGGCGCTGCTCAGACCGCGTTTTCGGTTCCGGCAGGTCCAGGCGCGCATGATGGATCTGATTCACGACAATGCGGTTGGTCCCCAAAAGCCGCTGATGATTGAGGCGGGGACCGGGGCCGGAAAGAGTCTGGGGTATCTGCTGCCGTACGCTTATCTGGCCGACCCCAAACACCAGCTGGTGGTCACCACCCACACCACGGTGCTGCAGACGCAACTGGTTGCCAAGGAGCTTCAAAGTGTGCGTGAGCTGACGGGCTTGACCCTGCCGGCGGTGCTGCTGAAAAGCCCGCGGCATTACTTGGACCTAGCCAAATTTGCCGCCAGTTTGCAGCTGCCGCGGCCTAACCGGCAGACGCGCCTGTTGCAACTGAAAATCATCGTGTGGCTGACGCAAACCGAAACCGGCGACTTGGACGAGCTGCAGCTGACGAATTATCACGCCCCGCTGTTTGCCCGCATTCAAGCGACCGGCGACGAGCGGTTAGCGGTGCGCGGCCCTTATGCCGATGCCGATTTTCTGGTGCGGCTGAAAGCCAAAATGCGCCAAGCGGCGATCATCGTCACCAACCACGCGTACTTAGCCCGGCATTTTCAGGCGCTTCCTGAGTCCTGCCACTACCTGGTCGTCGATGAGGCGCAACACTTTGCTGATACCACTGCGGAGGCTTTTTCCCGCACCCTGGACCTCGGCAAACTGAGGCGTCGGTTGGGCCAGTTGTTGACCTTCATTGAAGGGCAGCACGGGGAAGGGCTGAGTCAGTTGGTCGGCGACTCATCGAACCTGACGTATCAACTCTCACGCGCCATCACTGCGAGCGAAGCACTGCAGGGGCAAATTGAGCACCTGCAAGACCGGCTCTACCGGCACACGTTTGCGCCAACTGCGCACCCCAGCGGCCGGGTCAGTCAGACTCTCGACCCAGCGGGAATCGCCTGGCTGAATGAGGAGCTGGCAGGCCCGCTTACGGCGTTCAGGCGGCAGCTCCCTGCGCTGCTGACAACGGTCACGGCAGTTGCGCAGACCGTCCAAACTCAGCACAGTCACTTTGGGACCGCCCCTGTGCTTGAAGGCCTAGCCGGTCTGCTCAGCGCGCTGCAGCGGCAAAGCGACCGCTTGGGTCAATTGGACATTTCTGCCTTGGCCAAGGCCCAGGTGGTCGTCAGTTTGACGCTGGCCAACCAAAATGACCGACTGAGTTTGGCCGTGACTTGGACGCGTTTCGCTGCGGGTGCTATCATTCAAGATGAACTCTCTAGGTTCACCGCGCCGGTGTTTGTCGGCGCGACTTTGACCGTGGGCCGCAAATTTGACTTTCTGGCCGCCCAGCTGGGCTACCAGGACTTCCCAGAAGCGCAAACCCTGCGCTTGCGCAGCCCGTTCCACTATAAGCAGCAGGCCCAGGCGTTTCTGGCAAGTGACGCGCCGAATGCGCAGGATTTGCCCACTGACGTCTACGCGGACTACCTCGCCCGCGCAATCGCCCAACTGGCCGATAACCGGCACCAAACGCTGGTCCTGTTTACCTCACTGAAGATGATCGAAAAGGTCTTCGCGCGGCTTTCGGCGATGCCCATTGCCGGCCGCAAGGAACTGCTGGCCCAAGGGGTCACCGGCACGGCCTCGCGGATCGCCAAGCGCTTTGCGGTGGGGGACCAGACACTGCTGCTGGGCGCGGCCAGCTTCTTTGAAGGCGTCGATTATCCGGATAAGCAGCTCGAGCAGGTGATCCTCACTCGGCTGCCGTTCGATAACCCGGAGCGCCCCGAGGTCAAGGCGCGTGAACAGGCGCTGACCGCACGCGGAGAGGACCCGTTTGCGGCCGACATGCTGCCGCGCGCGATCCTGCGCTTTCGGCAGAGCTTTGGCCGGCTGATCCGCACCGAGCGCGACCGCGGCGTCTTCGTCGTTTTGGATCCGCGCCTGGGCACCACGGCTTACGGCCGGCAGATGGCCAAAAGCCTGCCCAACCTGAAGCCGATGAGTTTGCCGCTTGCGGAATTGGTCCCCTTGGCGGCGGCCTGGCTTGATCACACAATCATTAACAAGGAGGCGCACGATGCGCAGTAATCGAATGCAGTGGCGGAACCTGATCGGCCCCGCCATCGGCCTCGTGATTTTGGCCATCATCATTGGCGCTTATGTTCGCGCCTTAAGCCCGCTCCACTCAGTTCGTCGTCAGGCAATCGCGATTGCCCGCAAAACGGCTGACGTGGATCAGGTTTCTAATTTCTACTGGGACAAAGAGGATAACGCCTACCTGACAGTGCAGGGCACCACCAGTAAGAACCAGCCGGTGTATGTCCTCATTCGCCAGAAAACCGGTAAGGTCCGGGTGACGCCTCAGCGCAGCGGCATCAGTCGCAGCACTGCCGTTGCCCAGGCTCAGGCCAAATTTGCTCCGCGCAAGATCCTGAACGTGGGGATGCGCTGGCGGGCAAAGAAATTCGTCTGGGATGTTGGCTATATCACAAAGTCTGGTAAACTGGGATACGTGACATACGATTTCAAGACCGGCTCACAGGTCAACGCGATTAACAACTTGTGACCGTCTTCGAGGAGGAATTAGATGCATCTGTCTAAGCGTATCAACAGTGTTTCCCCATCGGCCACACTGGCGATCAGTACCCTCACCAAGCAAATGAAAGCAAAGGGGCAGGACGTGATCGACCTGTCGATCGGCCAGCCCGACTTCACGACGCCTCAGTTCATCGACGCCGCGGCAACTGCTGCCATCAATTCCGGCCAGGCCAGCTTCTACACGCCGGCGACCGGGATCGCAGAGCTGAAGGACGCCATCGCCGCTCACGTGGCCAAGCAAACAGGCGTGACTTACGCCAAATCGCAAATTGCCGTGACGACCGGTGCCAAGCTGGCCCTGTACGGGCTGTTTCAGGTGCTGCTCGACCCCGGTGATGAGGTCCTTGTCCCGACGCCGGGCTGGGTGTCCTATGTTGAACAGATTCGCCTGGCTGGTGGGGTGCCACGCGCAGTCGTGGCGGCTGCCCACTTCAAGGTGACTGTGGATGAGCTGGAGGCCCAGCGGACGCGGAAGACCCGCGCCGTGATCATCAATTCACCGCAAAATCCTAGCGGCGCGGTATACGCCCGCCAAGAGCTGACCCTGATCGGCAACTGGGCACTGCAGCACGGGATTTTAGTCGTGGCCGACGACATTTATCGCGACCTTATTTACAACGGGGCGAGTTACACCTCGATGATCGAGATTGATCCGGCTATCACTGCCAATACGGTGCTGATCTCCGGGGTGTCGAAATCATACGCGATGACCGGCTGGCGCATCGGCTTTGCGGCCGGACCCGAGAAGCTGATTGACGCCTTGGGTAAGTTGTTGGGCCACGCGACTGGCAATCCGACTGCGGCCAGTCAGTACGCGGCGGTGGCCGCCTTTACCAGCGACGGCACAGCGGTGGAAACCATGCGTCAGGCGTTTGAGGACCGGCTGAATACGATTTTTCCGCTGGTGCAAAAGCTGCCGGGCTTCGACCTGCCTGAAAAGCCGCAAGGGGCGTTTTACCTGTTTCCGCAGGTCAAGCGCGCCGCCGCGCTCACGCACTACACCAGTGTCGACGACTTCGTGGCTGCGCTGCTGCAGGAAACCGGCGTGGCCCTGGTGCCCGGCCGGGCGTTCGGCATGCCGGACTATGCCCGCCTGAGTTACGCCACAGACAAGGCATCGCTGCTTGATGCAGTGGGCCGCATCGAAAATTTTGTTGGAAATAACTAGTAAGGGGAAATAACCAATGACGCAAGAGATCCGCATCAAAGACGCAAAGGATCACGTAAATGAAGAAGTTCGTATCGGGGCCTGGCTGACCGACAAGCGCTCAAGCGGGAAAATCGCTTTTCTGCAGTTGCGCGACGGTTCGGCCTTTTTCCAAGGGGTCGTGCTGAAAAATAAGGTCAGCGAGGAAGTTTTCCAGACGGCCAAGGAAATGCGGCAGGAAACCAGCATGTGGCTGACCGGCGAAATTCATGAAGATTCACGCAGCCACTTTGGCTACGAGATCGAAGTCCACGACATCGAAGTGGTCGGAGAAAGCGAAGACTACCCAATCACGCCCAAGGAACACGGCATCGAGTTCTTACTCGACCACCGGCACCTGTGGCTGCGCAGCAAGCGCCAGTTCGCGATCCAGCAGATCCGCAACGAAATGGTGCGGGCCACTTATGAATTCTTCAACAAGGAAGGCTTCATCAAAATGGACCCGCCGATTCTGACTGGCAGTGCGCCAGAAGGGACGACGGAGCTGTTTGAAACCGACTACTTTGACCAAAAGGCCTACCTGAGCCAGTCCGGCCAGTTGTACGCCGAGGCCGGGGCGATGGCGTACGGCAAGGTCTTCACGTTCGGCCCGGTCTTCCGCGCCGAAAAAAGCAAGACGCGCCGTCACCTCACCGAATTTTGGATGATCGAACCCGAGATGGCGTTCACGCATCAGGCCGAGAGCCTGAAGGTTCAGGAAAACTACATCGCCTTTCTGGTCCAGTCCGTCCTTGATAACTGTGCGTACGAGCTGAAGCTGATCGACCGCGATCCGGAGATCCTCAAGCGCTACACCAAGACCCCGTATCCTCAGATCCGCTATGACAAAGCCATCGAGATGCTGCAGGAAGGCGGGTTTGACACCAAGTGGGGCGACGACCTCGGGTCACCTGAGGAAACCTATTTGTCCGAACAGTTTGAACAGCCGGTCTTCGTCCTGAACTACCCGAAGGCAATCAAGCCATTTTACATGCTGCCGGAAGAAGGTCGCGACGATACTTACGTCTGCGCCGACCTGCTGGCACCGGAAGGCTACGGCGAAATCATTGGTGGCTCCGAGCGGGAGACTGACTATGACAAGCTGAAGGCCGCCATTGAGGCCAAGGGCTTGGATCTTTCCGAGTACGAATGGTACTTGGATCTGCGCAAGTACGGCAGCGTGCCACACTCGGGCTTTGGCCTGGGCTTCGAGCGCGCCATCACGTGGATCTGCCACCTGGACCACCTGCGCGAATCGATTCCGTTCCCACGGATGATCAACCGTTTAAAGCCGTGATATCAGGGCTGGGCTTAGGCCCGGCTTTTTTGTCAAGAAAGGGGGTGCCGTCATGGCAGAGCTAAGCAGTTACCTCGCCGCCGGCCAAACCAGTTTGTCGCAGGCGTTGTTTGCGCATTTCAGTGAGACGACGTTGACGCACCGCGAATTTATCGTTTACCTGTTTCTCGCGAACTGGGGGCAGCACCACACTGAGGCCCCGGAGCTGGGGGCCCTGGCCGCCGCGACCAAGCTCAAAAAGCAGGATTTATACACCGTGATCGAAACACTGATTCAAAAAAAGGCGATCCAGCTGGTGCAGCGGCCTGGCAAAGGCGGCCGCACGCTGGATCAGTACGACGTGACACCACTGCTGGACCAGGTGCTTAAACCCGCGGGAGGCCAAGCCGTCTCACCTGCGCAGGCGCCGAATCAGCAGGTGTTCAGCCAAATCGAGGCTGAGTTTGGCCGGCCGCTGTCGCCCATCGAGCAGCAGACTATTACCGACTGGCTGACCATTGACCACTACGCACCGGACATGATCAACCTGGCCCTGCGCGAGGCCGTTTTGAACCAGGCGTACTCGCTGCGGTACATGGACCGGATCTTGCTCAACTGGGAGAAAAAGCACCTGACGACCCCGGCTCAGGTCCAAGCCGAGCAGGAAAGGCACTTGGGCCTATGAGCAAAATGACGAATGCACGGGCGCAGCAGTTGCTGCGGCTCGTGCTTGACCTTTACCCGGATCCGCAGCCGACGCTGAATGCGACCAGTCCGTATCAGATCCTTGTCGCGGTGATGTTGTCGGCACAAACCACCGATGTGGCAGTCAATGCCTGCACGCCGGCGTTGTTTGCCGCGTATCCAACCCCGGCGGTCATGGCCGCCGCACCGCTGGCCGAAATCGAGGCCAAAATTGACCGGCTGGGACTTTATCACAACAAGGCAAAATACCTCAAGGCGCTTTCCGCAGCCTTAGTTGACCATTTTAACGGTCAGGTCCCGCAAACCTACGCAGCCCTGACAAGCCTGCCAGGCGTCGGCCGCAAAACCGCGACCGTGGTGCGCACCGATGCGTTTGGCATCCCAGGCATCGCGGTCGATACGCACGTCAGCCGCATCATCAAGGGGTTTGGCATTGCGCCGCAAAAAGCCACGCCCGACCAGATTCAAGCGCGGCTTGAACACCTTATGCAACCGGAGACGTGGATCCGCCTGCACCGGGGGTTGATCCGCCTGGGCCGCGAATGGCTGACCGCCCGGCACCCGCAGCTGCCGCCTGACCCTGCGTGGCAGGCGTTCAAGAATGAGTACAAGCCACTGAAAGAAGGTCAATCAAAATGACAGATCAAATTGTGTCTTCGACCCGGCATCAGCACCGCGAATCCTGGGATCACTACTTCATGCAGCTCGCAACCGTTGTCGCCCAGCGCTCGACCTGCGAGCGCGCGACGGTGGGGGCGCTGCTGGTCGTCGATCATCGCATTATTGCCACCGGCTACAATGGCAGTATTTCCGGCGATCCGCACTGCGATGACGCCGGCCATCTGATGCGTGATGGGCACTGCATTCGCACGCTGCACGCCGAGATGAACGCGATCTTACAGTGTGCCGAAAATGGGGTCTCAACGCGCGGCGCTGCTGTGTACGTGACGTATTATCCGTGCCTAAACTGCACCAAAGCCTTGATCCAGGCCGGGGTCAAGCGTGTCTACTATGCGCATGACTACCATAACGACCCGTACGCGGTCCACCTTTTCCGGGACCATCACATTGAAACGACCCAAGTCACGGTGACAGCGAAATGACGAAAAAGGCCTTGCCGTTTTCATTAAACGGCAAGGCCTTTGATTTTGTGTTCAAAATCTCTGGTGGGGGATCATTGCTGATGCGAGGACGATGTCTCGCTGGTCTCTGAGGACGAGCTTTCCGCCGAGGAGGAGCTGGTGGCCGGCTCACTGGAGCTGACTGCGCTGCTTGAAGTACTCGACACGCTTGAACTTGACGACGAAGACGAGGATGTTTCACTGCTCGACGTCGAGCTGACCGAAGAACTGGTACTTGAGCTGCTGGTCGGCGTGTCGGCAACAGCGGTCTTGGTGGATGGCCCATGGCCGCGGACGTACAGCTCGCGTGTGGTGTTGGCCATATTGCCCGTCACGGCAGTGCCCGGGTTCGACCCCTTGAGGATGTGCTCGACTAGGACTGAGCTAGGCTTGTGCCAATCCTTGTTTGGCAGGTTTTCACTTTCGACAAGGTAACTCATCATTGCCTTGTAGATTTGCTGGGCAATCAAGTTCGAGTCATTGCCCAAGCCGTTTTGCAGCGGCTTGTCGTAGCCCGTCCAAATCGACATTGTGCGCTGGGTCGTGTAACCCGTGAACCAAATATCCTTGGCCAACCCGGAGAGAGCGGGATTCGATTTAAGTTCCGGATCACCGTAATCGGAAGTCCCGGTTTTGCCGGCTTCGTGTAGCCCGGGAATCCGAGCGTAAACGCCGGTCCCGCCGGTGAGAACGCCCTTGAGCATGTCTGTGATCATGTAAGCAGTGCTGGCCTTCATTGCCCGGGTGCCATTGCTGGTGAAGTTGGTGGTGCGGCCTTCCATGTCAACAACTTTCCGGACATAAGTCGGCTTGTAGTACGTGCCGCCATTGGCAAAGGCGGAATAGGCGGCAGCTTCCTGTTCTGTGGTCACCGAAGCGCCAATCGCGCTCGGATAAACCTGCTGGTCTTTGGGCAGGGTGATGCCAAGCCCCTTGAGGAAATTCAGCCCCCTGGAAAGGCCAACCGCTTCCAGTGTCCGGGCAGCGACGGTGTTGCGTGATTTGACTAAGGCCTCGCGAATAGAGATTCGGCCCAGGTAATTATGGTCAATGTTGTTAAGGGTCGCGGTGCTGTTCGGCCAGGTATACGGCGCGTCATCCATTTGCTGGTAGGTGGAGTAGTTGAGGTACTCGATTGCCGGGCCGTAGTCCAGCAGCGGCTTCATGGTCGACCCGTTGCTGCGATCGTTTTGAGTGGCCCGGTTGTACGCCAGGCGCACATCACCAGTCTTGCGGCCGCCAATTTGGGCGATCACACGACCGTTGTTCGGGTTGGTGATGGTCACCGCCGTCTGCAGCGAATTGTTGGGGAACTGAACATACTGGTCGGTGTTCACAATATCGTACAGGCGTTGCTGCGCCTTCATGTCGATGTTGGTGTAAATCTTGAGATTTTCGCTGTAAGGATCGACCCCGGTTTTGGCCTTGACTTCCTTGATGACGGAAGTGAGGTAGGAATCGATGACCTTGTCCGTGCCTGAGTTCGTGGTCTGCGCCTTTTTCGTGACCAGACCGTCAGTCACCGGTTTGGCCTTGGCGGCATCCGCTTGCGCTTGGCTGATCTTCTTGTTCGTCACCATTGCCTGCAAGACTTCGTTGCGACGCGTCGTGGCGGCCTGCGGGTGCTCATAAGGGTCATACCCGGCAGGGGACTGCGGCATCCCGGCCAGCAGTGCGGTCTGCGAAAGGTCAAGCTGCTTTAGGTCCTTGTTGAAGTAGTACTTGGCTGCAGTGCCCATGCCGCGCTGGGCGTTATCCATGTAGACCTTGTTAATGTAAAATTCCAGGATCTGTTCCTTGCTGTACTGCTGTTCCAGTTTAATTGCCAGCCAAGCCTCTTGCGCCTTGCGCTTGAGGGTCTGGTCAGAAGCCTTGGTCGAAAAGACCGACAGCTTGATCAGCTGCTGCGTTAGCGTCGAGCCGCCTTGCAGGCCTGACCCGCGGCCGGTCACGCGGCCGACGACGTTATTCATCGCCGCACTGGCGATTCGAATGGGGTCGATGCCCCAGCGCTCTTGATAAAAGCGGCGGTCTTCGATTGAGACCACAGCGTCCTTAAGCGTCTGGGGGATCTGATCGGCCTCGACGTAGGTACGACTTTCAACGCCCAAGGTCGTGATAGCGTTCCCTGAGCGATCGTAAATCGTGGAGCTGCCGCCTGATTTCAGTGCGGCCTCGGTCACTTTGGGAGCACTGGATGCGTAATACGCAAACAGTCCGATGCCGGCGACCACAGCGACCACAAAAACAACCAGCAAGGTTTTTAGAACGGTGAGCCACCGCCGCTTTTTCTTCGGGTGCCGCGCTTGCTTACGCGCCATTCGTGATGGGGTATTAGCCATTTTCAGTGCCTCTCTTTGTTTTGATTAACCAGTCCACGCCGTCCAGGTAAGGAATCAGTGGCTGCAGCTTGGGGTGGAGTTCGAACCCGGCTGTTTCAATTGCTTTAAGGGGAATCGACTTGCGGCCGTTTTTCAAGCTCTCGGCCCACCAGCGGTTCAAGTCACTGACCGGGTACACAAACAGCCGATTCAACGTCACAAAGCGAATCAACGCAAAACAGATCCCGCCTTGTTCGAGACAAGCGTTCAGGTGCCTGACCTGATGCGGATGAAAGTTCTTGAGCGGGAAGCTTTGCCTGTTTTTGGTCTCTTTGGCGTCAAAGTCAACATAATAACCCTGGTAGACGCCATTATAGTCGGTCGTCGAAGGGGTTTTGAAATAAGCCTCTTTAATGACCGCCTGACTGCGCTGAGGGTAGTCGACCTTGACGATCTGGATCGGGGTCGGTTTTTTATAAATCACCGCGCGTTTGGCCGCCCGGTAATACTGATTACTCGCATTGAGCTCGGCTTCCAGCGTCATGCCCCGGCCGCCGTAGTTGACGGCGTCTTCGGCAGTTTGCTTGCCGCTCTCGTATGCTTTACCATTGGGGTAATGAATTGCCATATGTCCACGCTCCTAGCGCCATTATATCAATCTTGGCCGGTTGTGACCTAATGAGAAGGGAACCGTTATGCTGACACGCCTTTGGCTGACCGGGTATCGCTCGTGGGAACTGAGCACTCACGGGGAAGACGACCCTAAAATCACGGTGATTAAGTATAGTTTAAAAAATGCCTTGATTCCACTTCTGGATGATGGCCTCAAGTGGGTGATCACAGGCGGGGAGCTCGGCATCGAGCAGTGGGGTGCTCAAGTTGCGATGAGTTTGAAGCCTGATTACCCGGATTTAAAAGTGGCGGTCATGCTGCCATTTGCGGACTTCGGTCACCAGTGGAACGAAGATAATCAAAATCGCCTGCAGACGTTGATCAGTCAGGTGGATTTTAGCCAGCCCACTTCTAGCGCCCCATACCAAAACCCACGCCAACTTTCGGGCTACACGCAGTTCATGCTGCACCACACAGACGGGGCGCTGCTGGTTTACGACCCGGACTTTGAGGGCAAGCCGCGCTTTGCGTACCAAGGCGCGCAGGCGGAAAGTAATCGCCGTGCGTATCCGCTGACACTGATCACGATGGAGGATTTGGAAGAGGCCGCCCGCGATTGGGGCGAAAACCATGCAAATGAGCAGTTTTAAAGCGATTAGTGGTATGATACAATAGTTTCAGTAAGTCTTCGAATGAGGTGCTGGATATGGATAGCAAGGAAACAACATTCAATGTTCAACTTGACCCCAAGGCCATTTTGGATAAGAATTTTAAAAAGGTCATGCGCGGTGACGATCCCGACGAGGTCGATGAATTTCTCGATCAAATCATCAAGGATTACGAGAATTATAACGCCGAGCTGGATCGCCAAAGTGAGGAAAATGCCCGTTTGCGCAGTCGCGTTGACGAGCTGACCAAGCAGTTATCCGTTTCGAAGAACGTGGCCGCGGCCACCCCGCAGCAGCCGAATGCCACTGCGACGAACTACGACATTTTGAAGCGGCTATCCAACCTGGAGCGTCACGTCTTTGGCAGCAAGTTGTCTGATGGCGGCCAAAGCACCCACGACGACCAATCTGGAATCGATCAGTACTAAATTTGTGAATTCATTTGCAGTTCTCGAGTAATCGCGCCAGGCTGATGTCTGGTGAGGAAAGTCCATGCCCGCCCAAGCTGCGATGCTTGGAGTGTTCGCGTCAGGCCCAATAAGCCTGAGTACCGTTTTACGGTAACGGCGACCCAAAGCGCTAAGGCTTCGGCTATGCGTGAGTCGGTCTGAAAAGTGCCACAGAGACGATGCTGACGGGAAACCGTCAGCTTGGAACGGGTAAACCCCGCGAGCGAGTAACCCAAACTTTGGTAGGGGCGCAAGGCCTAGGAAATTGAACCGATGGCCCTAACAGCGAAAGCTGAGATAGATGATTACTGAAGGCACCTTGGCCTGACTTGGTGCTGGAACAAAACATGGCTTATAGAGGACTGCAAACAGGCGCGGCTCGGGGTTTCCCCGGGCTGTTTTTTGTATGGTGCGAAGGGTTCGCGCGCTTAGCTAGGCTGGATGCTCCATCGTTGAGAACCCGAAGCCCGATTAATGGTGCGAAGGCCTGGCGCCGTTTAGCCCGATGACCAGACGATCAAGGCATTGCCGTGTTCGTTTCCGGTGACACAGCCCCTTTTCTGGGGTAACATTGAAGCGACAGAAAAGGAGACTATTATGCAATATAAATTACTGGCCACCATGGCTTCCGGACTGGAAGCATTGACCGCCCGCGAGATTCGCGACTTGGGCTTTGACGAGCAGACTGACAACGGCAAGGTGTATTTTCAAGGCGACGAAAAAGCCATTGCGAAGGCCAACGTGTGGCTGCGTACCGCCGACCGCGTGAAGATCATTGTCGGCCAATTCACGGCCACGACCTTTGACGAGTTGTTCGAAGGCGTCAAGGCACTGCCTTGGGATCAGTACCTGCCACTGGACGCGGCCTTCCCAGTCGAAGGCCGCAGTGTGCGCTCGAAGTTGCACTCCGAGCCTGACGTGCAGGCAATCACGAAAAAGGCCATTGTCGATAAGCTGGCCACGGTGTATCACCGGCGCGGACGGCTGGCGGAAACCGGCAAAACGTATCCGCTTGAGGTCTCGATTCTCCGTGACGTCGCGACGCTGACCATCGACACCACCGGCCCCAGCTTGTTCAAACGCGGCTACCGGATCGCCAAAGGGGAGGCGCCGCTAAAAGAGAACTTCGCGGCCGCGCTGGTGATGCTGACGAATTGGCACCCGGACATGCCCTTTGTTGACCCGACCACTGGTTCTGGCACAATTCCGATTGAAACCGCGCTGTGGGGCTTAAACATTGCCCCTGGGCTGCAGCGGCATTTTGCGTTCGAGAATTTTGCCTTCATGGCTCCGCAGGTGCTTCAGGATGTGAAGGACGAGGCGCTGGATGCAGCCGACTTTGACCGCGAGCTCGACATTCAGGGCTTTGATTTGGACCCGAAAATGATCGAGATCGCGCAGGAAAATGCCAAGCAAGCCGGGCTGGGCCAGACAATTCGATTCAAGCAGCTCGCCGTCAAAGACAATCGGCTGGACAACGACCAACACGGGGTGCTGGTCTCGAATCCGCCATATGGGAAACGACTGGGTGAGCTTGACGCCGCCCGCACGCTTTACCGCGAGATGGGGCAAGTTTACGGCGACCTGACTAACTGGAGCCGCTACATTCTGACCGCGGACCTCGAATTTGAAAAAGCGTTCGGGCACAAGGCCACAAAGCGGCGCAAGCTATACAACGGGACAATTCGCACGGATTACTTCCAGTTCTGGGCGCAGCGGCGCCACTAAGGAGTGGTAGCATGAACATTTTAACTTTGTACGGCCTGCCGGATAGTGCGGCTGATGACTTTGCTGAGCACCCGGACTGGCATGTCATTTCCAAGGCTGCTTTTACCTCTGCTCAGGCCGAAAGCATCGATGTGATCCTGGGCTGGGACGCGGTCGGCGCTGAGCTGATTGCCGGGCCGAATCACGTTAAATTCGTTCAGGCCATGTCAGCTGGCGTCGATTACCTGCCACTGACGCAGTTCCAGCAGCAAGGCATTCAGCTGGCCAACACCAGCGGCATTCATGCTGAGCCCATTGCCGAGTCAACGCTGGCGATGATTCTTGCCTTTGCGCGCGGACTAGTGCCTGCTGCGCGGCAGTGGGACAATGAAGCAAGGCGGCCTTCGATGTGGCTACCAGCCGGCAAAACGGCGGTGATTTTTGGCACGGGCCACATCGGCCGGGCCATCGCCCGCCGGCTCAACCAGCAGGGAATGACTGTCTGGGGAATTAGCCGCCACGGCAACGCCGCCGAAGGGTTCGCGAAGGTCGGTACCGATGAGCAGGCTGCTTCGTTTGCGGAAAATGCGGATGTGCTGATCAACGTCATGCCGCTGACTGGCGCCACACAGCACTTTTTCAACGCTGGTTTCTTCAACGGCCTCAAGCAGGCCCCGCTGTTTGTTAACGTCGGGCGCGGTCAGACTGTGGACACCGTGGCGCTGCGCAATGCGCTCCACGCCGGCCGCCTCTCAGGGGCGGCGCTGGACGTCTTCGAGCAAGAGCCGCTACCGGGCACCGATTCGCTCTGGCAGGAGCCGTGCGTGCTGATCACGCCACATATTTCGGGCACCGTCCCGCACTTGCGCGAGGCGGTTTACCAAATTTTTAAACCGAACCTCGAGGCCTTAGCCGCCACGGGTCAGATTGTCAAAAATCGCGTTGACTTGACCGCTGGCTACTGATTTTTGACCGGATAACGCGTATACTGAAAGCGTTATCAAAAGCACCCAAAAGGAGGTTCTTGCTCATGGCGCAACGCACCACTGAGATTATTAGCTTACTGGAGGACGCATTACTGACCAAACGCAAGGTGTCGATTCACACCATCGACAAAAAGGTCTTGAAGGGGATCATCTCGGAGATTCACCCCGCCACGGTGAAGCCGTATCAGGAACGCAGCACGGTGATCATCGAAACCACCAAAGGGGCGAAACGGCTACAGGAATACGCGATCACCAAGATCGCCTGGGCCTGAGCCCTGCGGCACGACGTTCAATGTCGTGCCTTTTTTTTGCCTTATTGGTGCAGAACGGTGGTAAGGGGAATGTATGGGTGAAAACCCTTGCGGCTTGCGCTATAATTAGCATTACATTAAACGCTGGTGAGAGCCAGCGAAGGGAGCGACAGGAACATGGCAGAAGCACGATACCAAGACGACTTGTACGAGTCAGTCAATGGCGAATGGGAAAAAACGGCGGAAATCGCGCCAGACAAAACGGCGACTGGGGGCTTTAATGACCTCGCAGACGACGTTGAGGCCAAGTTAATGGCCGATTTTGCGGCGGTCAGTGACGGCAGTAAAAAGGCGCCGGATGCCTACTTTGCGGAGGCCGTTAAGCTTTACGACAAGGCGAAGGACTTCACTGCGCGCGACAAGGCGGGGATTAAGCCGGCTCTGGACCGCCTAGTACCACTGAATGACACCTCTGATATTGCGGCGTTCAACGCCAAAGCCGCTGACCTGTCAGCGTCGTTGTTCCCAATGCCGTTTGAAACGGATGCGGAACCCGACCTGAAGGATACCAGCGTGAATAAGATCACGCTGACTGGTCCTTCGACCATTTTGCCTGACGTGCCTTACTACGCTGAAGATAACCAGCAGGGCCAGGCGCTGCTCAAGGTCTGGGCCGACATGGTCAAGGAAATTTTGGCGCAAACGGACCTTTCTGCCGGCGACCAAGAGACTTACCTGAACGATGCGTTGGCGTTTGACCGCGAACTCGCCAAGCACGTCAAGACGCGCGAGGAATGGGCGGACTACCCGAAAGCTTACAACCCGCAATCCTTCCAGGAAGTGGCCGATCAGCTAGGAGACTTTGATTTGGCGCGCTTTGCCAAGGACGCGTGGCCGGCAGTGCCGGAAACCATTATTGTTGGCGATCCGCGCTTTTTGAAGGAGTTCACGCAGCTGTTCTCCGCCGCGACTTTTGAGCGTTACAAGCACTGGGCCTATGTCTCCGACTTGGTTTCCAACACCGGGTACCTGAGCGAAGACCTGCGCCAGCTCGGGGGTAAGTTTGGCCGCGCTTTGTCAGGCAATCCCGAAGCGCCTAAGCAAATCAAGCACGCCTACCGACTGGCCAACCGGGTCTTCTCGGAACCGGTCGGTATCTACTACGGCCGCACGTACTTCGGCGAAGCAGCCAAGCAGGACGTGACCCAGCTGGTCAAAAACATGATCGCGACTTACAAGCGCCGCCTGGCGCACTCCGACTGGCTCAGTCAGTCCACCAAGGACAAGGCCATCGTCAAGCTCGACAAAATGGTCCTGAAAATGGGCTACCCGGAGCGCCCGAACGAAGTGTACGACCGCATGCACGTGCAGGAAGACCAAGGCCTGCTGGAAAACGTGATCCAGCTTGCCGAGGCCCGGCATGCCTTCAACGTTGAGCAGCTGACCAAGCCGGTCGACCGCAACGTCTGGAACATGCCAGGCCACCTGGTCAACGCCAGTTACGATCCGTCGCGCAATGACATCACGTTCCCGGCAGCGATCCTGCAGGCGCCGTTCTACTCCCTGAAGCAGACCGCCAGCGAAAATTACGGGGGGATCGGCGCGGTCATCGCCCACGAGATCTCACACGGGTTTGATAACAACGGGGCCCAGTTTGACGAGTACGGCAACATGACGAACTGGTGGCAGGAAGCCGACTACGCGCACTTCAAGGAACTGACCCAGCAGATGATCGACGAGTTCGATGGAATCGAAACGCCGGCCGGCAAGGTCAACGGCAAGCAGATTGTCTCCGAAAACATCGCCGATGCGGGTGGCTTGGCCGCCGCACTGGAAACCGCGCAGAATCAGCCGGACGCTGACCTCAAGGCCTTCTTCACCAACTGGGCCCGGGTCTGGCGTCAGAAGTCTCGGCCGGAGTACGCCAAGTTTATCCTGTCGATTGATGTGCACGCCCCAAACAAGTTGCGCGCCAATGTGCAACCGCAAAACCTCGACGAATTTTACACGACCTTCGATGTTAAACCAGGCGACGGGATGTACACCGCACCGGAAAAGCGGGTCCACATTTGGTAACCGAAAAGATATTGGCGCAATATTCGCGTCTGGAAACGGTCCGGCTGACGCTGCGGCCGTTTTTGCTGTCTGATGCCGAGGCCCTGCTGGAGAATGGTCGCGATCCACGCGCCAATCAGTGGTCGTTGCGGTTCGCCGACCTGAGCGCCGCCGAGGCCAACATTCGCCGCTACTGGTTGGGCCAACCGGCGGGCAAGTGGGTGATCGAACAAGACGGCGTGTTCCTGGGTGCGGTCGAGTGTCACCTGCATCAAGATATCGAGGCGGTGGAAATTGGCTACTTGCTGCTGCCCAAGTACTGGGGGCAGGGGGTTGCGACTGAGGCGGCCCGCGCCGTGATGCAGCTGGCGTTCGGCCCGCTCGAGGCGCAATCCGTCCTGATCGGCTGCGATGAGTCCAATCAGCAGTCTGCCAGTGTCGCACGGCGGTTAGGGCTGCACTTAGCCTGGCTGGTCTTTTCCGCACACCAAGATGCGGAGACCTGGTGGGTGCGCTACCGATAACGGCTTGCCAATTCCAGCCACTTGGCTCACAGTAGAAATGACAGCTTCGCCTGCCAAAGAAAGTATTGGAGGTCAATCATGCAAGCTTTTCGCTTAAATAATCAAACAGATCTGCGTTTTGGACCGCTCAAGGAAGCGGACCTGAAAGCGGCCGTCAGTCAGTTCGGCGACCGTGTGCTCTTCGTTTACGGTGGCCATTCAATTAAGGCCAGCGGGCTCTACGACCGCGTCATCAAGGCGCTCTCCGGCCTGCACGTGACGGAACTGCCAGGCATCGCACCTAATCCTAAGATCGATTCCGTGCGCGCCGGCCAGAAGCTGGCGAAGGCCAACAATATTCAGGTGATTCTGGCCGTCGGTGGCGGCTCGGTCATTGACGCGTCCAAAGTAATCGGCGAGGCTGCGAACTACGACGGTGACCCGTGGGACATCGTGCGCGACAGTGAGTTGGGCAAAAACACCCCGCAGCTGCCGATTGTCGATGTCGTGACCCTGGCCGCGACCGGCACTGAAATGAACATCAACGCAGTGATCTCAAACCCTGAGACCAAACAGAAGCTGGGCGCTCGCAGCAGTCGCACGCCGGCCGTTTCCTTCATGGATCCGACCCTGACCTTCACGGTTCCGGCGCGGCAAACGGCGGCGGGCGCCATGGATATTTTCAGCCACCTGTGCGAGCAGTACTTTGACCGCGAGCCCGATAATGATGCCACCAAAGGCATGATCGAAGGCCTGCTGCGCAGCGTGATCAAGTGGGCGCCGGTCGCCATCAAGCACCCCGATTCATTGCCCGCTCGTCAGAACCTGATGTGGACCGCGACCGCCGCGCTGAACGGGGAAATGGGCGCCGGCAACCGCAACGGCTGGTCGTGCCACCCGATGGAGCACGAGCTTTCCGCCTACTACGACATCACGCACGGCGTCGGGCTGGGCATTTTGACGCCGCGCTGGATGCATTATGTCCTGACGACCGATCCCACGACCACCGCGCTGTTTGCGCGGTTCGGCCGCAACGTCTGGCACCTGACCGATGCCGAAGACGAAGACCTGGCAGGGCACGCCATTGCCAAAACGCTGGCCTGGATCACCAGCCTGGGCTTTGGCATGACGCTCCCAGAAGTCGGCATCCCCGATGACAAGAACTTCGCTCCAATGGCTCAGGCCGCGGCCAAGCGGTTGGGTAATGCTTATCTGCCACTGGACGAAGCGGCAGTCACCGCCATTTACCAAGCCAGCATGACGCCTGGTCTGGCTTAGCCCATAAAAATAGCGCTGATCGCCGCGAAGCGATCAGCGCTATTTGTTTGGCCTAGAACTTGTAATCGTCGTCGCTCATGGCTTCCACTTGGCCCAGCCGGTAGCCGTTGCCGACCTGAGAGAAGAAGTCGTGGTTTGAGGTCGACGTTGAGATCCCGTTCATGACGATCGGGTTGACGTCTTCAGCAGTATCCGGGAACAAGGGGTCCTGACCGAGGTTCATCAGCGCCTTGTTGGCGTTGTAGCGCAGGAAGGTGAGGACTTCGTCAGTCCAGTCGGTCTTGGCGTACAGGTCGTTCGTGTAACCTTCCTCATTGGCGTAAAGGTCGTACAGCAAATCGTACATCCAATCCTTCATCTTGCCTTGCTCGTCTTCTGAGAGCTCGTTGAAGCCGAGCTGGAACTTGTAGCCGATGTAGGTCCCGTGAACGGACTCATCGCGAATGATCAGCTTGATGATCTCGGCGACGTTGGTCAACTTGTTGTTGCCCAAGTAGTATAGCGGGGTGAAGAAGCCGGAGTAGAACAGGAAGGTTTCTAGGAACACCGACGCCACTTTTTTCTCCAGCGGCGAACCGTTGTGGTAAATGTCGTTGATCTTGTTCGCCTTGTACTGCAAGTGCTTATTGGAGTTGGTCCACTCAAAAATCTCGTCAATTTCCGCCGGCGTGTTCAGCGTGGAGAAAATCGTCGAGTAGGACTTCGCGTGCACGGACTCCATGAACTGAATGTTGTTCAGCACGGCCCGTTCCTGCTGGGTGCGGATGTTATCCATCAGGCTGCGCATGCCGTCCTGGCTCTGCAGGGTGTCCAGCAGGGTCAGCCCGCCGAAGACGTGCCCGACGACCCACTGTTCGTCATGACCCAGCGTGCGCCAATCATCCAAGTCGTTTGAAACCGGAATCCGGGTGTCCAGCCAAAACTGTTCAGTCAGCTTCTCCCAGGTCGCCTTGTCGATCTGGTCTTCAATGTCGTTCCAATTGATCGCAATGTACTGCTTTTCAGCCATTTTGCCACTCCTTAAAATTGTTTGCCGCAAGACCCGCAAAAGGCAGGGCCAAGCCCTGCCCGCTGCAGTTTAGATCGAGCAAGATTCGCAAGCGTTTGAGCCGATTTCTTCCTGGTCATCCGTGTAAGTGCGGATGTAGTAAATCGATTTAATCCCCTTGTGGTGCGCATAGTTGCGCAGGATGTTCAGGTCGCGGGTGGTCATCTTGTTGGTGCGACCTTTCTTCCACGGGTACATGCCTTCTGGAATCGTGGAGCGCATGAACAGGGTGAGGGACATGCTTTGGTCAACGTGCTGCTGAGCCTCGGCGTAAACATCGATTTCCTTGCGCATGTCGATGTCATAAGCGCTCTTGTAGTAGGGCATCGTGTCGTTCGAGAGGCCGGGGGCCGGGTAGTAAATCGTCCCGATCTTCTTTTCCTGGCGGTCCTCAATGCGGTTAACGATCGGCTGCAGGGAGGCGCTGGTGTCGTTGATGTAAGAAATCGAGCCGTTCGGGGCCACGGCGAGGCGGTTCTGGTGGTACAAGCCGTCCTTCATCACTGCGGCTTTCAGATCAGCCCAATCCTGCTGAGTCGGGATCTTGACGTCCTTAAACAGTGCCTGCACCTTCTCGGTTTTCGGGGCCCAGGTCTGGTCGATGTATTTGTCGAAGTAGGAGCCATCGGCGTACTTGCTGGCCTTGAAGTTGTGGAACGTCTCGCCGCGCTCGGCGGCAATCTTGTTTGAGGCCTTCAGGGTGTAGTAGTTGAGCAGCAGGAAGTAAATGTTGGTGAAGTCCAGCGACTCCTCATCCCCGTACTGCATGTGGTTCAGGGCAAAGTAAGTGTGCAGGCCCATCGCGCCCAGACCGATGGAGTGGGCCAAGTGGTTGCCGTGCTGAACCGACGGCACGACATCGATGTTGCTGCTGTCGGTGACGTAGGTCAACGCCCGCACCATCGCCTCAACGCTCTTGCCGAAGTCCTTGCTCTTCATCAGGTTGGGAATGTTGGTCGAGCCCAGGTTGCAGGAAACATCCGTGCCCATCACGTCGTATTCCTGCTTGTTGTTAATCACGCTCGGGGTTTGGACCTGCATGATCTCGGAGCACAGGTTGGACATGATGATTTTACCGGCGATCGGGCTGGCATCGTTCGCCGTGTCGATGTTCACAATGTACGGGTAACCGGATTCCTGCTGCAACTTGGAGATTTCGTTTTCAAGGTCGCGCGCCTTGATCTTGTACTTCTTGATCTTGGGATTGGCGACCATGTTGTCGTACTCCTTGCTGATGTCGACATAGGAGAACGGCTGACCGTACTCGCGCTCGACAGAGTAAGGGGAAAACAGGTACATGTCGGCATCCGCGGCGACCAGTTCGTAGTACTTGTCCGGCACAATCACGCCGAGGCTCAGGGTCTTAACGCGATACTTTTCGTCCGCATTTTCCTTCTTGGCGCCCAGGAAGCTGATGATGTCCGGATGGAAGACGTTCAGGTAAACGACCCCGGCCCCTTGGCGCTGGCCCAGTTGGTTGGAGTAGGAAAAACTGTCTTCCAGCAGCTTCATGACTGGCAACACGCCGCTGGCGGCGCCTTCGATGCCCTTGATCGGGGCCCCGGCTTCACGCAGGTTCGACAGCGTCAAGCCGACCCCGCCGCCGATGCGAGACAGCTCCAAGGCGGAGTTGACGGCGCGACCGATCGAGTTCATGTCATCGCTGATCTGAAGCAGAAAACAGGAAACCAGCTCACCGCGGCGCTGACGGCCGGCATTGAGAAACGATGGCGTCGCCGGCTGGTAGCGCTGGTGGATCATTTCGTCGGCGATCGCCATGGCGAGGGCCTCGTTGCCGTCCGCGAAATACAAGGCATTAGAAAAGACCCGGTCCTTGAAGTCTTCCAGGTAGTACTGGTTGTCGTCAGTCTTCAGCGCATACTGCGCGTAGAACTTATAGGCCGCCATAAAAGACTTGAAGTGGAACCCGGCGTGGCTCAGAAAAGTGTTGAGTTTTTCCAAGAAAGCGGGACTGTATTTATCGAGCATCGCCTTTTCGTAATAGTTGTGCTTGACGAGGTAATCCAACCGCGCCTGAAGCGAGTCAAAGTGCTTGGTGTTGGGGTCAACGTTTTCTTTTAAAAATGCCGCGAGCGCCTGCTTGTCCTTGGCCAACGGGATCTGACCGTCAACTGGAATGTTGATCTCGTTATTCAAGGCGTAGTAGGAAACGTCCTCTGGTTTTAATGTGCTTAATGCCATAATGTCACCACTTTCACAAAGTTAGGGAGATGAAAAAAGCTGGCCGATTAGCCAGCCAGCTGCTTCAGTGCTTCCGGCCGAAAGCCGTAGAAGGATTTCACGCCGTCGGCCTCAAGTACCGGCACTGCCTGGAAGCCTTGGTCCTTCAAGTAGCTGATGTATTGGGGCTCTTCGTTGATGTTGTGTTCAGTGAACTGAATGTTGTGGCTCCGCAGGTAATTTTTCGTCATGCGGCACTGCGGGCAGCCGTTCTTGGTAAACAAAGTAATGTTACTCATGCTGATCACTCTTTCTTGTTATCTTATGGGACTATCATACTCAATGTTGGGGGTGGGGTCAAGCAAAAACACCACATCTTGTGGCCGACGACGATCGTTGGCTCAAGGTGTGGTGCTAAAGGTTTTGTACGTCTAGTATACCCCGGCTGTCCACGTAAAAACAATACTTGGACACTGCTTTTTTGTAAGTTTCCTCAGGCTCAGCCAATGACCTATAATGAAGATGAAGGCATCGGAGGTGAAAACATGAATGATGATAAGAAGGCGGACCAAGCGGCGGCGGTCGACATGATCGACGGCCTCATTGATTACGCCAGCAAGCACGGGGTCAAAAGCGACGACTTGGCCAAGACGTTGATCGACGCCACGCAAAACGGATTGGACGGCGTCGATGCCTTGTTCAAGGATGGCGGTCTGGAGCGGCAAAGCGTTGAGGACCTCGCCACCGGCTACTTGGTCGATCGTTATCACCTGGAAGGCGACGAGCTCAAGGCGCGCCATGACGACATGGTCAAAGCAGCCTTGGAAACCCTGCGCAAGCATCCCGAAAGCTTTGATAAATGGGTCAAATAAAAACAGTTCGCATCCGGCGGACTGTTTTTTTTAACTCATAGAATTGGCGACAACAGCCGCGAGAAGTACTGCTTGAACCGCAGCCAGTGCCCTTGCTCTTTGATCAGTGCCGGCGTCAGCAGTTGACTGTGCGTCACATCCTCGTCAAACGCCGCCGTCAGTTGCTGGGCGATCTTGGCGTCGTAAATGAACGCATTCACTTCAAAATTCAGCTTGAACGACCGAATATCGAAGTTGGCCGAGCCCACACTGGCGATCGCATCATCGATCACCAAGGTCTTGGCGTGCAGGAACCCGTTTTGGTAGTGGTAAATCTTGATCCCGTAGCGGCTCAGGTAATTGGCGTAGTACTGCGTGGCACGGAAAATGAAGGGGTGATCCGGCATGTCCGGGACCATGACCTGCACGTCGATGCCTGCTAGCGCTGCCGTGATCAAAGCGTCCATCGCGGTATCGTCCGGAATGAGGTAAGGCGTCTGCAGCCGGATCGACTTGGTCGCGCTGGCAATCATTTTCACGTAGCCGTACTTGATCTGCTGCGCCGAAGAATCCGGCCCGCTGGCCACGATCTGCATGGGGGCTTCTCCCAGGTGAATGTGGCGCGTGGCCAGGTTCTCAGGCGATAGCGGGGCCACATCGATGGCGTAAGGCTCAGCCTGGTCATCCGGGACAGTGGCGTTCCAGTCCATCAGGAACTGGACCTTCAGGGCGTAAACCGTGTTGCCGCGAATGCGCAGGTGGGTATCGCGCCAGAACCCGAACTTCTTCTTGCGCGACACGTACTGGTCACCGACGTTGAACCCACCGATGTAGCCGATGGCATCGTCGATCACGACGATTTTGCGGTGCAGCCGATAGTTCAGACGAAAATCGGTGATCAGGTGCTGCGAGGAGAAGTAGGCCTCAACTTTGGCCCCGGTGGCTAAAAGCGGCGCCCAAAATTTCTTGTTCGCCCCAATCGAGCCCCAGGCGTCGTACAGCACCTTGACCGCCACGCCTTGCTTGGCCTTTTTGATCAGCAGATCTCGAAACTGGTTGCCCAGCTCGTCGTTATAGAAGGTGTAGTACTCGACAAACACGTGGTCCTTGGCGGCCTCAATGTCTTTAAACAACTGGGCGAATTTTTTTTGGCCGTCGAAAAACAGGTCGACCGAGTTATCGCCGAGGACCGGGGCGCTGGCCGTGTTGAGAAACAGCGTGGTCAACTCCTTGGCCGCCGTGGAGGACACTGCAGCAGGCAGCAGGCGGCCATGGGTGTTCGCGTGCTTTTGCATCGCGACAAACGCCTTGGTCCCACGCCGGTACTCGGTTTGAATCGCGTGCACTTTTTTGGTCGACAGGCCGCGGCCGGCAAACAGGTATATCCCAAACCCGATCACCGGCAGAAAAATCAGCACCAACAGCCAGGCCCAGGTCGTGGAAATATCGCGCACCGACCGGAGCACCGTAAAAATCGCCGCAATGGTGTTGAGTAGGAGTACCAGTAAAATAATGATCGTGAGTAAAGACATAAGACACCGCCTGTCATCGAATTTTTGTCGCTGGACCGGTGTAACAACGTAGAGCGCTGGCAAATCACGTCAATAATCCCGGGGCGGCTATCACTAGGCATTTTGCCACGCGCCGAGGCTTAGCACAAGGCACCTAGTTTCATTATATAGAAGCCACAGTCAAAGCGCCCAGCCGGCACGCTTATTGCGCTGCCGCCTCTGCCTCGTGCAGGCCCTGCTGCGCCAGCATGTGGGCGCCGCGGTTTTTATGGTCAGGAAGCCACTGCCACAAGACCAGCGGGAATTGCTTGGTCAAAGTGACCAATTCTGTGACATAATCACCGTAGTGCTTGGCGTAGGACTTATCCAGCGCCTCGATCACCAGCTTGGAATCGCTGTAAAAAGTCACCGGGCCGGTCAGCCCGAGAGCCAGCAGGCGCTTGAAGCCGGCAATGGCGGCCTCGAACTCGGCCTGGTGGTTGCTCATTTCGGCAAGTGGCAGGTGGGTCTGGTCCTGATGGCCTTCCGCGATGATCAAGATCCCGATTCCGCCGAGACCGATATTGCCTTTTGTCGCTGCATCTGTGTATAGTTTATTCATCGTTCTCCTTAAGGAAGTGTGTGTGTGAAAAACCGATTTTACGTTCAACCGGACTGGCTCGATTTTACCATGTTTTGGGCGTTCATTATGATTGGCGTGAGCTTGGCGGTGATTTTACAAATGGAACTCATCGGCTATGGACCGGTCAGTCTGCCCGCCACGCTGCTGTTAGTGCTTGTTTTGGCACTGGCGGTCGTGCAAGTGCGGCGGTCACGTTTGACGATTTCATCGGGCCGCATCACGCTGCGCCGCCTGATTCCCGGCAACTCGCTGGAAATTTCACCAGCAGACGTGACCCATGTGGCGTGGACCAAGCGCGCTTGCACGCTGACGACCCGGTCTTACGGTAAAATTACGTTTATTCACCTTGGCAAGAGTGGTGCACTCAAACAGGCGTTGGCAGCAGTGCTGCCAGAAAGGGGTTAGCCGTGTCAGATATCGATATTGCGCAGGCAAACGAACAAAGCGAAATGAAGCCGATTCAGGAAATCGGGTCAATGGTCGGGCTCTCGCCGGACGAGCTGGAACCATACGGCCGCAGCAAGGCGAAACTCACGCTTGCGGCCATTAAGCGGCTCAAAAGCAAACCGCTGGGTAAGCTGGTCCTTGTGACGTCGATCAATCCCACGCCGGCTGGTGAAGGCAAGTCGACGGTGACCATCGGTCTGGGGGACGCGCTGCGGCTGCGCAAGCAAAACGCGGTGATCGCCCTGCGTGAGCCATCGCTGGGCCCCGTCATGGGCATGAAAGGCGGGGCGACAGGCGGCGGCTACTCCCAAGTGGTCCCGATGGAAGACATCAACTTGCACTTCACAGGGGACATGCACGCGCTGACGACCGCCGTCGACACGCTGGCGGCACTGATCGACAACCACCTGCAGCAGGGCAACCAGCTGAACTTGGACCCCCGCCGCATTCAGTGGCGGCGGGTGCTTGACATCAACGACCGCGCGCTTCGTCACGTCACCATCGGGCTGGGCGGCACCACGTCCGGGGTCCCGCGGGAAACCGAGTTTGACATCACCGTGGCCAGCGAACTGATGGCGATTCTTTGTCTGGCGGACAGTCTGGGCGATTTGAAGCGCCGCATCGCGAAAATTGTTATCGGCTACACCTACGACCGCAAGCCGGTCACCGTGGCGGACTTGGGCGTGACCGGCGCCATCGCCATGCTGCTGAAAGACGCCGTCAAGCCCAACCTTGTGCAAACGCTGGCGCACACGCCGGCGCTGATTCACGGCGGCCCGTTTGCCAACATCGCGCACGGTTGCAATTCGATCATCGCGACCCGCGCGGCGCTTGAAATGGGCGACATTGCACTGACCGAGGCCGGCTTTGGCGCAGACCTGGGCGGTGAAAAGTTTATGGACATCACCGCCCCGGCGTTGGGCAAAACCCCGGATGCGGTCGTCATCGTTGCCACCGTCCGCGCCCTTAAGTACAACGGCGGGCAGAAACTTGCTGACCTGAAGGCGGAAAATCTCGCCGCGCTGGAAAGCGGTTTTGCCAATCTGAAGCGCCACATTCACAACATGAAGCGCTACGGGGTGCCGGTGATTGTCGGCATCAATGAATTCACGTCTGACACGCCGGCCGAGATCAAACTCCTGGTCGAGCTTTGTGAGCAGGAAGGCACCACTGCCATTCCGGCCGACGTTTGGGGCAAAGGCGGCCAGGGCGGCCTGGCGCTGGCCGATGCGCTGCTGGAGGCCCTCAAGCAGCCGGCTAACTTCCAGCCGCTTTACGCCAATACCGATGCAGTCAAAGATAAGATCAACACGATTGTCACCCAAATATACGGCGGCGCCAGTGTCGACTATGATCACAAGGCGGAGTTGGCGCTGCGGACCATCGCCAAAAACGGCTGGGCTGACCTGCCGATCTGCATGGCCAAGACCCAGTACAGTTTTTCCGATAACGCCAAGGCGCTGGGCGCGCCATCTGGCTTCACCATCAACGTCCGCGACGTGACCCCGCGGCTCGGCGCCGGGTTCCTGGTCGTCATGACCGGAACCGTGCTGACCATGCCGGGACTGCCGAAACAGCCGGCGGCGCTCAACATGGACGTCTCAGACGACGGCGTGATCACAGGATTGTTCTAACAAGGAGAAAATATGGGTTTATATTTATTGCTGGCGGCCGGGTTGGTCGTGGTCGATCAACTGGTCAAGGCGTGGGTGGTTGCCCACATCGCTGTGGGGGAAACCGTGGCGTTTCTGCCAGGGCTTGCGCTGACTCACCTGCAAAATGACGGTGCCGCGTTTTCGATCCTGCGCGGTCAGCAGTGGTTCTTTTACCTGATCACGGTGGTGTCGCTGATCGTGGTTTACTGGCTGTGGCGAGACGCCGGCACCAGCCGGTTCTACAAACTTTCGCTGGCGCTGATCCTCGCTGGCACCATTGGCAACTTCATCGACCGCGTGCGGTTTGGGTCCGTCACGGACATGTTTGAGACGACGTTCATGAACTTCGCCATTTTCAACGTGGCCGATGCGTGCCTGACCGTTGGGGTCATCATGGTCGTCATCTACCTGCTGTTCATGGATGGAAAAGGGGAACAATCACGCTAGAATTGACCATCACGACGGAAACCGGGCGGTTGGACAAAGTGATCGCCGATCATTTTCCGGATATCTCCCGGTCGCAAGCCCAAAAATGGCTGGCTGCTGGGCTGGTGACCCTGGGCGGCAAGGCAGTGAAAGGCAAGGAAAAGGTCGCACCAGGGGACGTGATCCGGCTTGATCCGCCCAAGCCCAAGCCGCTGGAAGCTGTGCCGCAGGACATCCCCCTTGACATCATCTACGAAGATGACCAGGTCATAGTCGTCAACAAGCCGCAGGGAATGGTCGTGCACCCCGCACCGGGCCATCCGGATGGCACACTGGTCAACGGCCTGCTTTACCACACCAGTTTTCCCGGCATTAACGACGTACTGCGGCCGGGGATCGTGCACCGCATCGACAAGGACACTAGCGGCCTTTTGATGGTCGCCAAAACCGCCCAGGCGCAAGTCAGCCTGTCCGCACAGCTAAAGGCCAAAACCACCAAACGCGAGTACTGGGCCATCGTACATGGAGCCTTTCGCCAGACCAGCGGCACCATCGATGCGCCGCTGGCTCGCGACCCCAAGGACCGCAAGCGCCAGGCGATTGTCCCAGGCGGCCGCCACGCGGTGACCCATTACCAGGTGCTGGAGCAGTTTCCCCACTACGCGCTGATTAAGTGCGTGCTCGAAACCGGGCGCACTCATCAGATCCGGGTCCACATGGCCTCGATCCACCACCCGCTGGCCGGCGATCCGCTGTACGGGCCGCGGGTCACACTGCCTGGCGCGGGCCAGTTCCTGCACGCGCGCACGCTGGGCTTCGTCCATCCGACGACCGGCAAATTCATGGAATTTTCCGTTGAGCCGCCGGTGCTGTTTCAAAAAACTTTGGCGGATCTGCGGGCTGGCATTGACAAGACAAGACGCGTTCGCTAGACTAAGAACAACTTGATAAAGCACCTTTAACTAAGTCCAGAGAGGCTTGGAAGGGCACGTGTTTGCTGCGGCAAACGAAATTTTCGGCTGAAAGCCGCCTTCTATACCCGAACTGGATATGGCAGGCGGCTTTTTCGTGCAGAAAAGGAGATCATTATGGCAAAACAAGTAGTGGATGCAGTGACCATGCAGCGCGCACTGACGCGTATCTCATACGAGATCATTGAGCAGAACAAGGATCTGTCCGACCTGGTGATTGTGGGGATCAAGACCCGCGGCGTGTACTTGGCGAACCGGATCGCCGCGCGCCTGAATCAACTGGAGAACTTGGATGTGCCGGTCGGCGATCTCGACATTCGCCTGTACCGCGATGATGTGCACACCGCCGACTACCGGATGCAGCCCGACGTGAAGGGCTCAGACCTGCCGGTTTCGATCACCAACAAGCACGTCATCCTGGTCGACGACGTCATTTTCACCGGCCGCACGATTCGCGCTGCCCTGGACGCCTTGATGGATCAGGGCCGGCCGCGTCAGATCAGCCTGGCGGTCCTAGTCGATCGCGGCCACCGCGAGCTGCCGATCCGGCCCGATTTTGTCGGTAAAAACATTCCGACTTCCCGGCACGAGGAAATTAACGTGCAGGTGAAGGAAATTGACGGGCAAGATGGCATCAGCATCGCCCAGCTGGAGGCGTAGCATGAAGGAATTTCATGATGATGACGCGGTTTTAGACATTCACGATAAACCTGGCTTCGGTCAGTGGGTGGGCCTTTCCATCCAGCACTTATTCGCCATGTTCGGCTCCACCGTGCTGGTGCCGATCCTGGTCGGCCTTGATCCCAGCATTGCGCTGTTTTCCAGCGGGGTCGGGACGCTGATCTACATCCTGATCACGCGCGGCAAGATTCCGGCCTACATGGGTTCCAGTTTTTCCTTTATCGTCGTGATGGAGTCGCTGATGAAGACCACCGGCTATCCGGGCATCGCGCAAGGGACCATCGCCGTCGGGTGCGTGTACCTGATTGTCGCGTTGATCGTCAACTTCGCGGGCTCGGCGTGGATCGACAAGGCACTGCCGCCGATCGTGGTTGGCCCAATCGTCATGGTCATCGGCCTGAGTCTGGCCGGCACCGCTGCCACTGATGCGACCATGCGCGCCGTGTCTGCTACCAAGAGTGTGTACGACATCCGCTACTTTGCGGTGGCCATGCTGACTTTGGCCTTCACGATCATCTACAACATGTACTTGAAAAAGTTCATCAGCCTGCTGCCGATCCTCTTGGGCCTGATTACGGGCTACATCATTGCGCTGATGTTCGGCATCGTCGACTTCACGCCGGTCATGCAGGCCAAGTGGTTCTCACTGCCGGCGTTCCAGATTCCGTTTGTCAACTACCAGCCGAAATTTTACTGGGGCGCGGTGCTCTCCATGGCGCCAATCGCCTTCGTCACGATGACCGAGCACATGGGGCACATCATGGTGCTGGACGAAATGACCCACCGCAATTTCTTCAAGGATCCCGGCCTGAACCACACGCTGGCCGGGGACGGCACGGCGTCGATCATCGCCGGTTTTGTTGGCGGCCCGCCTGTCACCTCGTACGGTGAAAACATCGGGGTTATGGCCATGACCAAAGTCCACAGTGTCTACGTGCTGGCCGGCGCCGGGATGTTCGCGGTACTCTTCGCCTTCATCGGCAAGCTGAGCGCCTTGATCCGCACAATTCCCAGCCCGGTTATCGGCGGGATCTCCTTCCTGCTGTTCGGCGTCATCGCCAGCAACGGGCTCAAGGTCCTGATCGACAACAAGGTCGATTTTAATAAGAAACGCAACCTCATGATCGGCTCGACTATCCTGGTCATCGGGATCGGCAACGCCAGCCTGCAATTCGCCGGCTACACCTTCTCGGGCCTGGCTATCGCCACCGTGATCGGCATTTTGTTAAATTTCATTCTGCCGCAACAAGCAGCCAACGAGGAGGAGCCAGTCGATGCTAAAAAACTTTGAGCACTTTGTCTCAGAAACCCAAGTGACGCCCGAAATTGCCGAAGACCTGATCGATCGGGCCGAGGCCTTCAAGCAAGGCGCCAAGCCGGAAGTCGCGACCCCGTACTATGCGGCCAATCTATTCTTTGAAAACAGCACGCGCACGCACACCAGCTTTGAAATGGCCGAGCGCAAACTGGGCATGACCGTGATCCCGTTTGATCCGGTTCACAGCTCCGTCACCAAGGGCGAAAGCCTGGAGGACACGCTGCGGGCGCTGGCCGCGATCGGCATTCAGGTCGCCGTGATCCGCCACTCTCAGGATAACTACTATCAGCCGCTGATCGAGGCCAATGTGCCGCTGCACATTGTCAACGCCGGCGACGGCGCGGGGCAGCATCCCAGCCAAATGATGCTGGACCTCATGACGATTCGCGAGGAGTTCGGGCACTTCAAGGGCCTGCACGTCGGCATCGTCGGTGACCTGGTGCACTCGCGGGTGGCACGCTCCGATATGGCCATGCTCACTCAGCTGGGCGCCACGGTCAGCTTTTCCGGGCCCAAGAGCTGGTACACCAAGGACTTCCAGCAGTATGGTGACTACGTGCCGCTGGACGACCTGATCCCCCAGGTCGACGTCTTGATGCTGCTGCGGGTCCAGCTGGAGCGGCTGACGGCGGCGGAGAAGACCGAATTTTCCGCCGAGTCTTACCATGAACGCTTCGGCATCAATCAGGCGCGTTACGACCGCATGAAGCCGGGCGCCATTATCATGCACCCGGCGCCGGTCAACCGCGGTGTTGAGCTGGCTTCCGACTTGGTCCTGGCTGACCGCTCGCGGATCTTTAAGCAGATGCACAACGGCGTCTTCATGCGGATGGCAATGCTGGAACTGGTTTGCGGCAAGTAGGAGGGCATTATGCATACACTGATTAAAAACGCCAAGGTGATGGGCCCACAGTCCTTCACCGGGGACATCCTGATCGCAGACGGCAAAATCAGCGCACTTGGGCGGCACCTTTTTGCGCCCGCCGACGCCACGATCATCGACGCCAAAAACAACGCGGTGCTGCCCGGCCTGGTCGATGTGCACGTGCATTTTCGCGAACCTGGCTTCGATCAAAAGGAAACCATCAAGACTGGGGCTGCCGCGGCGGCACACGGCGGCTTCACCACCGTGGTGGCCATGCCCAACCTGGACCCGGTGCCGGACAACGTCATTGACCTGCGCCAGCTGATCAAGAAAAATCACAGCGACGCGAAAATTCACGTTGAACAGTTTGCCGCCATCACGAAGGGGTTACACTCCAATGACGTCGCGGACTACCAGGCGCTAAAGGACGCTGGCGCGCTGGGCTTTTCCAACGACGGGGTCGGTATTCAGGACGCTGCCACGATGTACCAGGCCATGCAGGCGGCCGCCCGCGTTGACGCGCCGATAGTTGCCCACATTCAGGACGACGGGCTGATGGCCGGCGGCGTGATCAGCACCGGCACTAAGGCCCAAGCCTTTGGGCTGCCGGGCATTAACCACGTCAGCGAATCCGCGCAGTTGGCCCGCGACCTGACCCTGGCCGAAGCGACCGGTGTGCACTACCACGCCTGCCACGTCTCGACCAAGCAAAGCGTTGAGCTGATCCGCGACGCCAAGGCCCGCGGCGTCAACGTCACCGCTGAGGCCACGCCGCACCACCTGCTGCTGGACTACGAACACATCCCAGCAAACGATCCGAATTACAAAATGAACCCGCCGCTGCGGGCGGAAATGGACCGGCTGGCGCTGCTCGATGGGCTGGAAGACGGCACCATCGACATGATTGCCACCGACCACGCACCGCACACGGCTGAGGACAAGGCGGGAGACTTCAGCACTGCCGCGTTTGGTATCGTTGGCAGCGAGACTGCCTTTGCCCTGCTTTACACCAGTCTGGTCAAAAGCGGCCGCTTCACGCTGGATCAGCTGATTCAGTGGATGAGCACCAACCCGGCCAAAGCGTTTGGCCTGCCGGCCGGTACCATTGGCATTGGCCAACCGGCCGACCTGACCATCATCGATTTGAACAAGCAGTACAAGATCGATGCGAACACGTGGCTGTCGAAGGGGAAGAACAGTCCGTTCATCGGCCGCGAAGTGTCTGGACAGGTCCTTTACACGCTGGCCGATGGGCAGATCGCATACGAGGAGGAGAACAAGTGAAACGCTATTTGATCCTTGAAGACGGCTCGGTTTTCCCCGGTGAGGGGTTTGGGGCCGAAACCGTCACTACCGGCGAAATCGTGTTTAACACAGGCATGAGCGGCTATCAGGAAACCATCACCGACCAAAGTTATAACGGGCAGATCATCACGTTCACGTACCCGCTGATCGGCAACGCCGGCATTAACCGAGACGATTACGAAAGCATCAACCCGACCGCTAAGGGCGTCGTCGTGCACGAGACCGCGCGGGTGACCGGAAACTGGCGGGCGCAAATGACGCTGGATGAATTCCTCCGCCGCAAGCACATCCCCGGCATCTCCGGCATTGACACGCGAGCCTTGACCAAGCGCCTGCGCGAAGCTGGGACCATGAAGGCCAGCATCGTCGACGCAGCTGATGAGCACGCATTCGATCAGCTGCGGGCACTGGTGCTGCCGAAGAACCAGGTCAGCCAGGTCGCCACGACTCAGGCCTACCCGGCGCCAGGCACCGGCAAGAACATTGTGGTAGTGGATTTTGGCCTTAAACACAGCATCCTGCGGGAGCTGTCCAAGCGTGAGTGCAACGTCACTGTGGTGCCGCCGACCATCACTGCTGGTGAGATTCTGGAGCTGAACCCGGACGGCGTCATGCTGACCAACGGCCCTGGCGATCCCAAGGACGTGCCTGGCGCCTTGGACATGATTCGCGGCGTGGAAGGGCACATTCCGATGTTTGGCATCTGCCTGGGTCACCAGCTCTTCGCCTTGGCGAACGGCGCCGACACCTTCAAGATGAAGTACGGCCACCGCGGCTTCAACCACCCGGTACGCGAAATTGCCACCGGCCGGATCGATTTCACGAGCCAGAACCACGGCTACGCGGTCGCGCGGGATTCTATCGATCCGGATCAGCTGCTGATCACGCATGAGGAAATCAACGATCACACCGTCGAAGGCCTGCGCCACCGGCTGTATCCAGCCTTTTCGGTGCAATTTCACCCGGACGCCGCACCTGGTCCGCATGACGCGGACCACTTATTCGACGAATTCATGGAAATGATGGACGCCTTTTCGGCCAACAAAGGAGCGAGCCATGCCTAAACGTACTGATATTCACAAAATTCTAGTCATCGGGTCGGGCCCGATCATCATCGGCCAGGCTGCCGAATTCGATTACTCGGGCACCCAGGCATGTCTGGCGCTGCGCGAGGAAGGTTACGAAGTCGTGCTGGTCAATTCCAACCCGGCGACAATCATGACCGACAAGGAAATCGCCGACAAAGTTTACATTGAGCCGCTGACCACCGAGTTCGTCAGCCAAATCCTGCGCAAGGAACTGCCGGACGCCATTCTGCCGACCATCGGCGGGCAAATCGGCCTCAACCTGGCCATGGAGCTCGCCAATTCAGGCATTCTGGATGAGCTGCACATCGAACTCCTGGGCACGAAACTCAGCGCTATCGATCAGGCCGAGGACCGCGAGCTGTTCAAGAATCTGATGCAAAAACTGCACCAGCCGATCCCCGAATCTGCCATTGCGCACAACTTTGACGAGGCGAAGGCGTTCGCCGAAAAAATCGGCTATCCGGTCATCATCCGGCCGGCCTTCACCATGGGCGGTACCGGTGGCGGCATTGCCAAAACCGAGGACGAGCTGCGTACCATCACGGAAAATGGGCTCAACCTCAGCCCAGTGACCCAGGTGCTGGTCGAGCGGTCGATCGCCGGCTTCAAGGAAATCGAATTTGAAGTCATGCGCGATGCCGCGGACAACGCAATTGTCGTCTGCAACATGGAGAACTTCGACCCGGTCGGCGTGCACACAGGCGATTCGGTCGTCTTTGCCCCGGTCCAGACCCTGACGGACAAGGAAGTGCAGATGCTGCGTGACGCGTCGCTGAAAATCATCCGGGCGCTGAAGATCGAAGGCGGCTGCAACGTGCAGCTCGCGCTTGATCCGAACTCCTTCAAATATTATGTGATCGAAGTCAATCCGCGGGTGTCGCGTTCGTCGGCGCTGGCTTCCAAAGCCACTGGCTACCCAATTGCCAAAATGGCCGCCAAGATCGCGGTCGGCCTGCACTTGGATGAAATCAAGAATCCTATTACAGACGCCACTTACGCCGAGTTCGAGCCGATGCTGGATTACGTCGTCGCCAAGATCCCGCGGTTCCCGTTTGACAAGTTTGAACACGGGGACCGCACCCTGGGGACGCAAATGAAGGCCACCGGCGAGGTGATGGCGATTGGTCGCAATATCGAGGAGTCGCTGCTCAAGGCAGTGCGCGGGCTGGAAGTCGGCGCCACTCACTTGGAGCTTGCGGCAGCCAAGAAGCTAACGGATCAGGAGCTGACGGACCTCATCGTCACGCCGACGGATATGCGGCTGTTCTACCTGGCCGAAGCCTTTCGCCGGCACTTCACGCTGGAAGAGCTGGCCGAGCTGTCGCACATCAACGTCTTCTTCTTGGATAAGATCAAGCACATTATCGAAATTGAAGACGCGCTGAAGGCGCACCCCGGCGACTTGGAAACACTGCGCGTGGCCAAGCGCAATGGGTTTGCCGATCAGGAGGTTGCCAAGCTCTGGGGCCAGACCATGGATGAGGTCCGGGACCTGCGGCGGGCCAATGACCTGACGCCGGTGTACAAAATGGTCGACACCTGCGCCGGCGAGTTTGCCTCCACCACACCGTACTTTTACAGCACCTATGAAACCGAGAACGAAAGCAGCAAGAGTGGACGCAAGAGTGTCCTCGTGCTCGGGTCCGGCCCGATTCGCATCGGTCAGGGCGTCGAGTTCGATTACGCGACGGTCCACTCCGTCAAGGCAATTCAAAAAGCCGGGTACGAGGCCATCATCATGAACTCCAACCCCGAAACGGTCTCCACCGACTTCTCGATTTCCGACAAGCTGTACTTTGAACCGCTGACCATCGAGGACGTCCTGAACGTGATCGATTTGGAACAGCCGATGGGCGTCATCGTGCAGTTCGGCGGGCAAACCGCCATCAACTTGGCGGCGCCGCTGGCAGCGCATGGCGTCAAGATTCTTGGCACCAGTCTGGACGACCTCGACGCCGCCGAGGACCGCGATCGGTTCGACGAGATCATCACCAAGCTGAACATTCCTCAGCCAGTGGGGGACACGGCCACCGACAAGACCGGGGCTCTCGCCATTGGCGAAAAAATTGGCTACCCAGTCCTGGTCCGCCCAAGCTACGTGCTGGGCGGCCGGGCGATGGAAATCGTGCACTCGTCTGCGGAACTGGCAGATTACATTGACCGCGCGGTGTCGGTTTCTAACGACCACCCGGTTCTCATCGACCAGTACCTAGTCGGCAAAGAGTGTGAAGTCGATGCCATCTGCGACGGCGACACAGTCGTCATTCCAGGCATCATGGAACACATTGAGCGCGCCGGCGTCCACAGCGGCGACTCCATGGCGGTTTACCCGCCGCAGGACTTCAGCCAGGAGATTCAGGGCGAGATCGAGCGCTACACCATTGATCTGGCTCACGAGCTGCACTGCATCGGCATTATGAACATTCAGTTCATTGTGCACGAAGGCCAGGTTTACGTGATTGAAGTCAATCCGCGCGCGAGCCGCACCGTGCCATTTTTGAGCAAGGTCACCGACATTTCCATGGCGCAGCTGGCCACTCAGGCCATTTTGGGCACCAAGCTGGCCACGCTGGGCTTCAAGAACGGCCTACAGCCGCTGCGGTCGGGCGTGCACGTCAAGGCGCCTGTGTTCAGCTTCTCCAAGCTCAATAACGTGGACAGCACGCTGGGGCCGGAAATGAAGTCGACCGGTGAGGTCATGGGCTCGGACAGCACACTGGAAAAAGCGCTGTACAAGGCCTTTGAAGCCAGCCACACGCACCTGCCGGACCATGGCATTGCGCTGTTCACGGTGGCTGACCCAGACAAGCCCGAGGCCGTGGCACTGGCCAAGCGTTTCCGCGAAGTTGGTTACCAAATCGACGCGACTGTCGGCACCGCGCAGGCGCTGCGCGCAGCCGGGGTGCGGACCAACGTGATCGCCAAGCTCGGCGAAAGCGGTGAGGACGCAATTCTGGATGCCATCTCAGACCGCAAACTCCAGCTGGTGATCAACACCACCAGTCAGGACAAGGCCACCACCAGTGACGGCTACCGGATCCGGCAGGCGGCAATCATGCATGGCGTGCCGCTGATGACCAGCCTTGATACGGCCCGCGCCATCGTGCAAGTGCTGGAATCCCGCGCTTTCACGACCAAACCTTTGTAGGAGGAAACATGGCACCCATCATTGCACTGGATTTTCCCACCCTTGAAGACACCACCGGCTTCTTGAAACGCTTCGAAGGCGGTGAACCGCTGACTGTCAAAATTGGCATGGAACTCTTTTATGCCGCAGGGCCGGCAGCCATCAAGGCCGTTCGGCAGGCCCATCCCGTCGAGATTTTTCTCGACCTGAAACTGCACGACATCCCGCACACGGTCGAGCGGGCGGCGTATCAGCTCGGCCGGCTGGGTGTGCAGCTCACCACGGCGCACGCGGCAGGTGGCAGCGCGATGCTGGCCGCGGCGAAGCGCGGGCTGGTGGCCGGCGCCGCCTCACAAGGCCTGCCGGCTCCTAAGCTGCTGGCGATCACGCAGCTGACGTCAACGTCTGCGACCATGATGCACCAAGAGCTGCAAATCGAAGGCCCAGTCGTGGATTCGGTCCAGCACCTCGCCGCTGTGGCGCAGGCGGCTGGGGCCGACGGGGTGGTCGCCAGTGCCCAGGAAGCACCCCTGATTCGGGCCATCACGCGGCCAGACTTTTTGATCGTCACGCCTGGCATTCGGCCAGCGGGCAGTCAAAAAGGGGACCAGGTCAGGATCACGACGCCGGGTCAAGCGGCACAGCTGGGCAGTTCGGCGATCGTGGTCGGCAGACCGATCACCCAAGCGGCTGACCCAGTCTTGGCTTATCAGCACATTACTGAGGAATGGAGGCACGCAAATGTCTGAAATTGAAACCACCATTGCAACCGACTTGTTGACGATCGGCGCGGTCACCCTGCGGCCAAAAGAACCGTTTACCTGGGCCAGCGGCATTCATAGTCCCATTTACACGGACAACCGCCTGACCATCTCGTATCCGGCGGTGCGCACGCGCATTGCCGACGGGCTGGCCGCACTGATCAAAACGCAGTACCGAGACGTGCAAGTGATCGGCGGCGTGGCCACGGCGGGGATCCCGCACGCGGCGCTGGTCGCCGAGCGGTTGAACCTGCCGCTGGTCTATGTCCGCAGCAAGCCCAAGGACCACGGCCAAGGGCGGCAAATCGAAGGAAAGCTGGACCCCGGCGCTAAGCTGGTGTTGATCGATGATTTGCTGAGCACCGGCGGCTCGGTCCTTAAGGCGGCAGCCGCGGCCCGGCAGGAAGGGGCGGATGTCGTCGGCGTAGCGGCGATTTTCAGCTACCAGCTGCCGGCGCTCACCGCTAATTTTGAAGCAGCCAAGACCAAGTTCGTCACCCTGACCAATTACACCACGCTGATCCAAACGGCGCAGGCGCACGGGCAGATCGATGCGGATGAACTGGCGCTGCTGCACGCCTGGCGCAAGGATCCTGCGCACTGGCAGGCCTGACTTGTTGTCCTTGATGCAACCAAAGAAGAGGAGCGTATCGTATGCTGAGCCTTGAAACCACGATTGCCGGTCGCCACTTTGACCGCTGCTTGATGAATGCGGCAGGTGTCCGCTGCCAGTCCAGCCGCGATTTAGACGCGCTGGTGCAGTCACATGCCGGCGCCTATGTCACGAAAAGTGCTACCCCAGCGCCGCGCCCGGGGAATCCATCGCCGCGCATGGCCACCATGCCACACGGCAGCTTCAACTCCATGGGTCTACCCAATAACGGCCTGGCGTATTACCTTAACTACGTGCTGGCGGACGAGCAAAAACGCCCAGGGAAAACAAATTTCCTGTCGCTGGCTGGTACCAGTCTTGATGACAATCTGGCGATGCTTCACCAGATTAACGACTCGGCCTACCAAGGCTTTGTGGAACTGAATCTGTCTTGTCCCAACGTGCCGGGGCACCCGCAAACGGGCTACGATTTTGAGGCCACCCGGCAAACCCTGGAAGCCGTGTTCGAATTTTACCAGAAGCCGCTGGGCGTCAAGCTGCCGCCGTACTTCGACATGGCGCACTTTGATACGATTGCTGACATTCTCAATCAATTTCCACTGAGTTTCGTCACGACCATCAACAGCGTCGGCAACGGCCTGATTGTCAATTTCGAGACCGAAACGGCGGCGATTAAGCCCAAGGGCGGCTTTGGCGGGATCGGCGGCGCTAGTATCAAGCCAACCGCACTGGCCAACGTGCGTGCCTTGGCCCAGCGTCTGAACCCCGACATCGCCGTGATTGGTGTCGGCGGCATTATGAGCGGCCGCGACGCTTTTGAACACATTTTGTGCGGCGCCTCGATGCTGCAGATCGGCACGCAGTTTGGGTACGAAGGGCCGGCAGTCTTTACCCGGATCGAAAAAGAGCTTGGCGACATCATGCTGCTAAAGGGCTACACTAGCATTGACGACTTCCGCGGCAAACTTAAGACCCTCGATTAACCACCAGCAACGCCAAAGCGGCACCTCAGATTTGCTCTGGGGTGCCGCTTTTTGTAACTGCTTTTACATCGTGGGCTGGCGCCGGAGCCGCTCGACAACGGCCTCGTCCGGGGTCACCACGACGGTGCGCTGGCCTTCATAGACCACAAACCCCGGCTTGGCCCCGTTAGGCTTGCGGATCTTCTTGACCTCGATCCAGTCGACCTGGACATTCGCCGAAGCGCGACTCTTGGAAAAGTAGGCGGCGAGCATCGCGGCCTCCATGAGGGTCTTGTCACTGGGTTTGGCGGCATCGATGATGACGTGGGAACCCGGGACGTCCTTGGCGTGCAGCCAAATATCCGTTTTGGCCGCCTTGTGCAGGGTGAGCTGGTCGTTTTGCAGGTTGTTCTTGCCGACCCAGATCTTGGTGCCATCCGAGGCGTAGAACTCCTCGGGCTTGGCAATCTTGTGCTTTGGCGCCTTCTTGCCTTGCTTGTGGACTTTGAGGTAGCCGCCGTCCTGCAGCTCGGTGCGAATATCATCGAGGTCTTTAGGGCTGGCGATTTCGATCTGCGCCATGATCCCGGTCAGGTAATCCAGCTCGCTTTGGTTCTGCTTCATTTGCTCGTTGACGTAGGCCACGGCGTTGCGCAGCTTCTGGTAGCGGGAAAAATACTTCTGCGCGTTTTTTGACGGTGACAGCTGGTTGGACAGACTGATTTTCAGCGGCTTCATGTCGTCGTAGAAATTCGGCAGGGTGACGCTGGTGTCGCCGCGCTTGACCTGGGCCAAGTAGGTCGTGAGGATCTCACCGCGGATGCGGTAGTCGTCCGCTTTTTCGGTGTCCTTCAGTGTCTGCTTCAGCTTCTTCTGCTTTTTTTCGTCGCGCTCGATCAGCGTCTTCAGCGGCCGGATCAGGTTCTCGCCCTGCGTGCGGACGCGGTCGTGCTCGGCCTTCTGCGCGTAAAACGCGTCCAGCATTGCGCTCAGCGTGTTAAAGGTCTGCTGCTTGCCTTCATGCGTCTGGTAGGGCAGGGCGGAGAAATTCACCTTGGTGCCGGTCGTGATGGTCGGCGTCGGGTGATCAAGCTGCGCAAAAAAATCGTCCCAGGCGGCGTCGGGCTCGCCGGCGCTGAGGCGGGCGGCCAACTCCTTGGCGGAATCGCCGGCCAGCCCTTGGTAGTGACGCTGCAGGAGTTGCGAAAGTGGCACGTCTTTGGTCTTCATCAGTTCCCGGTAGCCGCGGGTGTCATCGGTAAAGGGATCGACCTTATCCTGCGCCGGAGCGGGAATGTACGGCGCACCCGGCAGCAGCGTGCGGAAGCGGTCCTGATCTGGGCCGACGTGGCGGATCAGGTCGATGATCTTGCCGGTTTTCAGGTTGACCAGCGTGATGTTCGAGTGGCGCGCCATGATCTCGACCACCAGGCGGAGGCTCAAATCGTCACCCAGCTCATCGCGGGTGGAAAAATCCAGCTGCAGCACGCGGTCGTTGGCCACTTGCGTCATGGATTGTAAAGTGGCACTGGCCAGGTACTTGCGCAGCGTCATGGTAAAATTAGTTGGCACCTTCGGGTTTTCGTAGGGGATCTGGGTGATCTGGACCCGAGCAAACTGCGGATTCGCCGACAGGAGCAGCGGCCAATTCTTGCGGTTGGCCCGAATCGTGATGATGACTTCATTATTGTAAGGCTGGGTAATTTTATTGACCCGGCCGCCCACCAGGGGCTGCAGTTCTGCGTTCATCGCATGCGTGAATAAACCGTCAAATGACATCGCGCACCTCTTTTCTGCCGGCGTTCAGCCGGTCAATTACTGCTACTCATTTTACCGGTTTTCAAGGCCCGACGCAAAGCGCCAGCCGCGCGTTATTCTTCAAAAATAAGAGAGATAATGTTATGCTGTTCTAAGCAAATTCAGAAAAAGTGGGTGTAGCAAATGAAGATCGCCGTCGTGACCGACAGCACCGCCTATCTATCCGAGCAGGAAATCGCGGCCAATCACATCAAAATCGTGCCGATTCCCGTCATCTTGGACGGCAATGTGTACGATGAAGGCAAGGACATCACCACTGCAGAATACTACGCTAAATTACGCACCGCCAAGACCTTTCCCAGCACGTCCCAGCCGCCGCTGGGTGAGGTGCTGAAACTCTACGAAAACCTGGCGAATGAAGGCTACGACACCATCATCTCGATTCACCTGGCCAGCACCATTTCCGGCTTTGTGGAAACGCTGCGCGCCGCCGTGGCCGACTTCAAGCCGGCACACGTGATCGTTTACGATTCGCAGATCACGGTCATTTTAATGGGGGAACTGGTCCTGACAGCCGCCAAAATGGCGGCGGCCGGCAAAGCGGCAGACGAAATCATTCAAACCCTGGATGCGCTGCGGGCAACCATGGGTGAGTATTTCATCGTCAACGACCTGCAGAACCTGGTCCGCGGCGGCCGTTTGAGCAACGCAGCGGGGTTCATCGGCGGCATGCTGAAGATCAAACCGCTTCTGACCTTCGACGACGACTCCCACAAAATTGTCGCCTTTGAGAAGGTCCGCTCGCTGAAAAAGGCCTACTCGCGCGTTGAAGAACTGCTGGCCGCGGAACTTGCGAAGGTCAATTACCCGGTCAAAGCTTGGGTCATCCACGCGAACGACCCCGACGCCGCCATGGCCTGGCAAGCCGACCTGAAGCAGAAATTCCCGCAGGTGCCGTTTGAGATTTCGTACTTCGGGCCCGTCATTGGCACCCACTTGGGGGAAAAGGCCATTGCCGTCGCCTGGATCCAGGACCTTAGCCGCACCACGAAGTAATCTCAAACCAGCCGCTTATTCGACTGGTTTTTTGGTATGATTGAATAGACGCCTGACGTACCTGCGTCGGCAAATAAATCAGTTAATAATCGAGGCAATTATGTTTATTCATGCATCCCAAAAGAAGGGCCGCGTGCTATCGGCCCGCACCGTTTACAGCGGCCACATTTTTGATGTGATCCAGCAAACCATCGACACCCCTGACGGCCTGCGCGTTGAGCGCGACCTGATCAAGCACGCACCAGCCGTCGCCATGCTGGCGCTCACACCGGACGATCAGGTGCTGATCAACCGGGAATACCGGGTCGGCATCAACGGGGAGTCCTTCGCGCTGCCGGCAGGCTTGATGGACCCGGGGGAAAATCCGACGGTCGCAGCCAAACGCGAATTGGAAGAGGAAACCGGCTACGTCACCGATGACATCACCGAAATGTGCGCCATTCGGTCCAGCGAAGGCATGACCGACGAGCTCGTGCACCTCATGCTGGTGCACATTGATCCGGAAAAGCGCACCCCGAAGCACTTTGACCAGGACGAGTTTGTGACCAGCCAGCTTGTGCCGCTGGATGAGGTCGTGGCCGCCGTCAAAAGCGGCAAGATTGCCTCCGCGCAAAGCGTTGGCGCCATCAGCTACTACGAGGCATTCATTAAAGGAGACCGCGCATGAGTTTGAAAGACGTGAAGTTTATCGCCACCGACATGGACCACACGCTGCTGACTGAAGCCAGCGTGCTGCCGCCGCGGTTTCAGGACCGGCTGGACGCCCTGGAGCATCTGGGCATTCAGTTCGGCATTGCCAGCGGCCGGCCGCTGTACACGCTGCAGGATATTTTTCCCAGCTACCACCAAAAGCTGGCACTGATCTGCGACAACGGCGGGGTGATCAGCTATCAGGGGCAGATCATCAGCAAAACCCTGATGCCGACCGCAACAGTGCAGGAAATGGTGCGCGTGATTCGTGATGAAACGGACGGTCTGCCGCTGATCTGTGGCATCGACGAGGCAATCGGCCAAACCAAAGATCAACAGTACGACTCAGTTTACCGCGAGTTCTACCACCAGCTGTCCTACCGCGAGGACTTGAGCAGCTGGACCGGTGAGGCCGATAAAGTCACGATTTACCTGCCAAACGGCGATGCCAAGGCGGTCTTTAACGATGTGATCAAACCGCGGTTTGGCCAGAATTTCTCAGCGGCCATCTCCGGCCCGGTCTGGATCGACATCATGATGCCCGGCATCAACAAGGGCAACGGCATGCGCGCCATCGGGAAGCAAATGGGCATCACCACCGATGAAATGATGGCATTTGGCGACAATTTCAATGATGCGGAAATGCTCAAGGCCGTGAAGTACAGCTACCTGGTCAATAATTTTGCGCCGGGCATGGAACAGTACGCCAGCTACCGGACGGGCACGAACGAGGAATTCGGGGTCGTGCAGGTGCTGGACCAAGTCATCGCTGCCCACCAGGCCAACTAGTACTGAGCTGCTGAGACGCAAAAATGAGGCAAAACCATGAATTTTGACTATTCTGCTTATGATAACGCGGCCGTGCAGTGGGCTGGGACGCCGGAGGACCGTGAGCTGTTTAAGGCGCATCGCGACGGCGCCACTCTCCTGAGCACTAACGGCGAAGTGGTGGGCGCGCTGACCACTTGGCGCAACCCGCTGCATCCTTATTTGCTGCGGTTTGTGACCGTGGCCACGGCCAAAGCCGCGGCATTGCCGCAGGCGGAGCTGGCGGACGCGCTGCTCACGCCCGTCGTTGATCGGGCCAAAAATGCGGGCCAGCGCGGGATCCTGACAGTCAGCACCGACACGCAGTCGGCGCTGCGGTCGGCGACAATTTCCCGCGGTCTGCGCCGGATCCGGACGACGTTTAAGCCCAAGCTGGTGCTGAAAACGGCCCAAACCGCAACCGTGTCTTTGACCCCAGGGACGCGCCTGCTGTCGCAAAGCGATTTGCTGCAAAGCACACCCTTAAGCACCGCGCTGATCCAAACCGCCTACCTGACTTACCAAAAGCGGCACGATGTCGACCCGGTCAAGCCGTTTTCGGATAACGACTGGGCGCCGCGCATCCTGACCGATTTGGAGCCAACTGCCCCGCTGGCCCTAGCGCAAGGGGACAACGTGGTTGCGTACTGCCTGACCTATCTGCGTGGTAACACGCTCGAATTCGGCGGTGCCTGGGGCCAGGACCATGGCCTCCTGGATGGCCTGCTGGCATACACGTTGCCAGCCTTGGCGAGTCGCTATGAGACCCTTGAAGGCGCCTTCGCCGACGTTGACGAAGGCGGCATGCAGGTTTACATGTCGTTTCCTGATCAGGCGACGGCGCAGGAACTTGCCGCGTTTGCCATTCTGTTTTAACGATTCTGACCCGCTCGCGGGTCTTTTTTTGACGGATTTTCATGCGTAAGTCGCGGCGTTCAGTTAAACTAGGGGCAACTGGGAGGTGGTCTCGTGAAACGCCAGCTGAAAATTGCCTTATCGCTCCTTGGGGCGCTAGTGGCAGCGGGCATTGGCTACGGTCTGTGGCTGCAGTACCGCGGTTCCGTTTCACTGCTGCTTGACACCACCACCCGGGCGGAAAACGCGATCGCCAGTCTCCGCGACTACGGGCCTTTGGAGGTCATTCTCTTCTTCGGGCTGCTGGTGCTGATGTGCTGCATTCCCGGCGCCCCGTCCTCTGTGGTCGCCATTTTTACCGGGGTCTGCCTCGGCGACTGGGCGGGCTTTCTGGTCAGCGCCGCGGGACTCACCGCCGGCAATCTGATCCAAAGTGGCGTCTTGAAACTGCTGGCCGACCGGCGGGATAAGGCACCGACCAACCGGCTGTACAAGGCCTTGGTCAGCATGAAGCACCCCAGAATTGGTCTGCTGATTGGCTACGCGGTGCCGATGATTCCCACCATGCTGGTCAATGTGGCCTCGGTGCGGCTGCGAGTGTCGGCGCGCTCACACGTGCTGGTTTGTTTGCTTGGCAGCACCTTGGTCGCCGCCATTTACGCGTTTGGTGGTGACGCGTTGATCCGCGGCAATCGCCGGCTGTTGATCACGGTGATCATTGCCTTTGTCGCGCTGTCTGCCCTGATCCTATTCATCAGGAAGGACCGCCAGCGCCACCGCGATGCTGAGCCTGAAAAGTAGGGTCGAAACCGATGTGAAACACCTGCAGCAAGTCTGGCCGACTATCTGCCAATGAACGAGCCATCATGGCCTGATGCCCAAGCGGGCAGAGTGGCAGGGCAAAATCCTGTTCATTGAAACCAGCGAGGAACGGCCTGAACCCGCCAGTTATCGCCTGATGCTGGCGCACCTAAAGGCTTACGGCATCTTTGACCAGGTGGCGGCAATCGTTGCGGGCAAGCCACAGGACGAGCAGTATTACAATGATTATAAGCAGATCTTGCGCGATGAAACTGCCGCTTGGAACCTGCCATTGCTGTTCAACGTCAATATCGGGCATGCTTATCCGCGCACAGCCCTGCCGTACGGCGCCGAAGCAGTCCTCGATTGTTCGCAGCAAACGCTGACGAGCACCGAGCCTTTTTTCAGCTGAAGGCCCGGTCCAGGCCGGTTCACCATATCGAGCTGTGCAATTGTATGGTACAATAAGTAACCGAAAATACTCAGGTTTTTAAAGGAGAACGCACATGCGTCAGGTTCATTTTCCGCATCTCAAGAAACGCTATCAGCCTTGGTTATGGGGCCTAGTGGCGATTCTCGTCGTTTTGGCAGTGGGTGTGCAGGTGACTGGCCACCTGCAAGCCGCCTCATCGACGCCGCGGCAGGAGAAGACCAGCCGGCAAGCAAAGCCGGTTAAAAAAGTCCCAGCCAAAACGGCTAAGACTAAGCCCGCGGCAAAGCCGGCAGCGCCTTCGGTGATGCGCAAGCCCATCGATTGGCACCAGCCATCCGAAACCGTGGCATATCCGAAAATCACCAGTGCCGACAAGGTGGCCATGTACGTGAACGTGGCCAAGCAGCGCGTGTACGTGTTGGTCAATGGGAAAAAGGCGTACACAATGTATTGCTCAAGCGGGATCGATAACCGCACGCCCAAGGGCCACTTTCAAATCGGCACTCGCGGCGATCACTTTTACACGCCGTCAGAAAAAATGGGCGCGAATTACTGGACGGCTTTTTACGGTACCGGGTATCTGTTCCATTCCGTTCCGACAGACGTGAACGGCCATTATCTGCCCAAGGAAGCCGCTAAGCTGGGCAAGGAACCGGCTTCTCACGGCTGCATTCGCCTGAGCATTGCCGACGCCAAGTGGGTCAACCAGACGATTCCGACCGGAACGCCAGTGGTTATCAGCTAAGGTCACAGATACAATCGTGAGTTAAAATCGGGAAGGGGCCTTTGGGGAATGCTTCAACGCAAACAAAATGATTCAGCAAATTCTACTCGGCGGCGCTTTCCTCGCTGGGCCGGTTTAGTCGCGCTACTGGTTGCCGTCATGCTGCTCGCAATCGGTGCCGCTGCGCTTCGCCGCCAGCAGGTGCAGGCCGTTCATCACGAGCGAGTGCAACGTGTGGCCCGAACGTCTCTTAAAAAAAGGTCACATGCGAAAAAGGCGCGGTCAGCCGCGCATCCAAACAAGAAACCATCTTTGATGAGAAAACCCATCGATTGGCATCAACCCTCTGAAACGGTCGCTTATCCAAATCTGGATCACGTTCAACACTTGTCAATGGAAGTGCGCCTGGATCGTCAGCGCGTCTACATTCGTGGCAACGACAAGCTTCTTTACACGATGTATGCGTCAACCGGGATTGACGGCCGGACGCCCGAGGGTCACTTCAGTATCGGTCAGCGCGGGTTGCACTTCTTCAATTCGAGCCCGGCGGTGCGGTTGGGCGCCAACTACTGGACGTCGATTTACCAGAACCGGATCCTATTCCACACCGTACCATTTGATGCCCAAGGCCACTACGACATTAAAGAGGCCAGCGACTTAGGAATCCGCGCGGGGTCACACGGCTGCGTGCAGCTGAGCATTCCGGATGCCAAATGGATCTACGACAAGATTCCCGAAGGTACGCCAGTCACAATCGATCATCACTAAAATAAACGCTAAGTCTTTCCGCAATATGCCAGTGACTCTTTCATTACTGGAAAGTTGCGGAAAGACTTTTTTGATTCAGTGCCAACAAAAAGCCGAGATTTCATAAAACGTGTTTTTCATAAACATTTCCATGGTAGATACTGACTAAGTTTTTGTGATACATTTAGTTCAATAACTACACGAGGAGGCGGTTTAGTCATGGATCTATCACTGCTAAAATATGATGCCAACCCAGACGCGGTGATCAATCCCTTCCGCGATGAAGGTTATCATTTTCCAGCGCGCATGGCATTCCCAATCCTGAAAGATGAAGAGGTCAACCTGTTTGCGGCCGCACACAACGGCGAGCAGCTAGGCATTTTCGAAACTGTCTCAGCAAATTTCCCCGTTTACGCCGTCACGATTGACGGACAGCGAATCGGGCTTTGCCGCTGTCCGCTTGGTGCACCAGCAGCCGCCCAGGTGCTGGAGTATTTGATTGCTTACGGTGCTCGCCAAATCATCGCAGTCGGTTCCTGCGGCGTGCTGACCAGCCAGCCGGAAAATAAGATGCTGGTTGTACAGTCGGCTCTGCGCGACGAAGGAACTTCCTTTCATTATCTGCCCGCCGCTGAGATCATTCAATTGGATGCGAAGTTTGCTGCACAGATTCAGAGCAGTCTGGCGGTGCAGCACATCAATTTTGAGGTTGTGAACACCTGGACCACCGATGGCTTCTTTCGGGAAACGCGAAAGCAGGTGCAAAACCGGCTTCAGCGCGGATTCACCGTTGTTGAAATGGAGAGTGCGGCACTAGCGGCATGTGCCGAATTTCGCGGCGTTCAGTTTGGTCAAATTCTCTTCACAGGCGACTCGCTTGCTGACGTTGAAAACCACAACCCGCGTGATTTCGGCACAGCGTCCCACGATATTGCCTTGAAGATGACGATTTCCTGCCTGGCATCACTCTAGCAATACGTTACTCTGGAGGCATTATTACTACGCCAAACCAGTCCAGGGGGCATCGTACCAATTAAATGAGAGCAGAGAAACTGATACTAATATCGATTTTTTAAGAGTCGTGAAAAGCCGTGGACGTTTAGTCTGCGGCTTTTCTGTGTGCCAACCAGCTGTACTAGAAATTTGTGAATTCGCAGTCGAAAACAAAAGGGCGCCAGCTATTCTGAAATATACATTTGCGTGAGCAGAACGCGGTATAAATGAAGCCTGATGGAATTCTGCAAAAATTCAGGCACATTTGCCTATTGTCTGTGTGTGGTGGCATTCATCATACATAGTCAGCGTTCAGGACAAACCAGTCTGACTTGAAGCACTTGAACCAATCAACGATAAATAACCGTATACAGAGTATTTGCCATCGTTGATTGTGATCACGGTATCGAGTTTGCCATAAACGTCAAGGCTCACAAAAACGCGAAGAACGAGATATACAAACTCGCATGCACTCGGAAAAAACCGAAGTTCAAAAATTAACAGGCTTTGATTTCATACCAATCCTGTTCAAGGATCAGCTGTCAGCAAATCGACGACGCTTGGTTTAGTCAATTCTCATGTCATGATTGCTGCTGAAGACACAACGACATAGTCAGTCATTTAACTGAGCGGCAAATGGACAGTGGGGCGTACGACATTTAGGGGTGAATTTAGTCCTTTTGCTTTTTGATATATTCTAGTTCACATAATATATATTATACGAAGTTGTTCCTGAGAGCCGAAGAGACGGGCGCTTAGCCAAATCTCGGCCGAAATATCTTGTCTGTCTTCGATTGTCGATCAAATTGACTACCCGTAACCTCATCAATCGATACAACGGCTTTAACTTTCTATACATCATCGCCGTTCAGAATCTCCATCAGCAACTCAGCAGCCATAAGTCTTCCGTAATTATCTACAATTATCTAAGCATTGGATTTCAATCATCCATGAGCAGACGTCTAGTATGCATCTTGCTGACATCGTGATTCTGAGCAATTAGACCATCAACTATACGTGCTGCTATCTGAACTCGCGTCAGAATCACGACAGGTCATCCTGCCTTGAGCGATTGCCAGCGGCTAAGGAAAACGAACCGCATGGTCGGCCTTTGACACCAATTCATCATCATCTGAGCTTAAGGCCGCATCAGCATGACTGAAAGCGCGATTCATTGTGCGGCGATTCTCACAACCGACCTTAACTAAAATGTCGCTGACCCGCAGTGCTAGACAAACTTGCTGCCGAGGCCAGACAGCTAAAATGTGTATTCGTATCAAGAACTATGAATAACGGTTATTAAAGCTAGAAAATAATTATAGAAAATAAAGTTAGACACGGCTAAACTTATTAAACAACAAAAAATCGGCAGCCAGGACAAATGACCACCTCAATTTTCAAGTCAAGTGCAACGATGATAACGAATCCTTGATAGTGGTCTA
>NZ_AYZJ01000082.1:0-2802 GCF_001436615.1 Lacticaseibacillus camelliae DSM 22697 = JCM 13995 | reverse complement strand
TGAAGGCGGCCATCGGAATTTACCACCTCTGCCAAACTTTTTACCACCTTCTGCCACGAATGTTACCACCTTGTGCCAACACTTTACCACTTGAAATGCCCACCGGTCTTACTTGACCAGTGGGCATCGTTGTCATCTATGCTTCTTCTTCGTCCTCTTCCAAGAATCGGTTGATCAATTTGACGCCGATTTTCACCAGCTCGTCGTCGGAGATTTGTTCATCGCTTTGCCAGATGGCATCAAGCAAGGCACCTTCAAGCTCAATGAACTGATCCTCACTCATCTTCAGTCCCATATAATATCCGGCGACACGGCGTTCTACTTCTTCATTAATCATCTTGTCCACCAATCCCGTAACGTTCACGCATCGATTTCTTTCCGTCGATTTCAATGTGGTAGGCCGTATGCACGATCCGGTCAAGAATCGCATCCGCAATCTGTGATTGTCCGAGCTTCTCATGCCAGGCCCGTGGTCCGAATTGCGAACAGAAGATGGTGGCGCGTTGCCCTGCGCGGCGTTCCATTAACTCTAGAATGAAGGTCGCTTGTTCTTGAGATACCGCAGTCAATAACCATTCATCGATAATCAGAAGATCATACTTGCCGTATTTGATCAGGATCTTTTTGAAGTCGCCATTCGCTTCATTCTTGGCGACGAGTAGGTCGTCCATGAGCTCTGGCAGCCGCACGTAACGTACCTTGTAGAACTGGCGGCAGGCCGCAATACCAAGTGCCGTCGCCAGCCAAGTTTTGCCGTTTCCAGACGCCCCCATGATCAACACGTTGTGGTGAGCCTTGATGTAGGCACCGGTGGCGAGTTTCGTGATGACGTCTTTGTCCAACTGACGGTCTGGACTGTAGTCAATGTTGCTGATGGAAGGCGCAGTGGTACTGAATCCAGCGTCTTTGATCAGGCGTTCTAGCTTGTTGTTCTGACGCGTGTCATAGGCGGCGTCGATCAATAACTCTAGACGATCCTCAAAGCCCATTTGCCGAATATTTTCGATATGTTCTTGGTTTGCTAAGGCCTCGACCATCGATGTAAGCCGCATTTCGTGCAATTTCCTAGTCGTTTCTTGATTGATCATGACCGACCCTCCCAAAGTATTCAGCTCCACGAGTGAAGCCATAGTCGTTTTCAACGTTCTTGTTTGCCAGTGCCTCTGGCGTTTTCTTCTTCTGATTGATCAACACCCGCTCAATAATGCGAGTGGTAGGCACTTGGGCGACCTGCTGCACCTCGCCGCAGGCGAACTCGAGTTGCGTTGCGCCATATTTTTTCGCCAGCTTTTGAAGGCTTAAGATTGTGTGTAATGCTTGTCGCTCAGGATTGTGATTGAGTAAATCTTCCACAAGCGCACTAATGTGTGGACCGACGGTCGCCGCCCATGTCCGACTCGATTCGGCGGTGTGTGAGACGTATAACTTGTGTGCCTCTGGCATATGCTCTTGATTCGTTGAGAATTGCTCGCTACGGCCATAGAGTCGCGCATGCGAAGCGATACGGCTATCCTTGAAGAACACCTCGATCAAGCTATTCGTGAGACGAACGTCGACTTGACTGCCAATGTACTGAAACGGGACCGAATAAAACATCCGATCCACCTGGATGTGATAGTCTGGAGTTACGGTGGCAGTTTTCCAAGCCGCCATCTCAAACGGTGCCGCTGGCAGTGGATGAAGGGCGAACTTCTCTTCTGTGGAAAAGCCTTCTTCACGATTGCGACATTCCTTATATTTCTTTGTGAAAGGCCGTTGGTTGAAGTCCCGCAACTTCGACCAGACGGCCTGATTTAATTCTTCCAGAGTGAAGAATTGCTGATTGCGTAGCGCTGCGATGACCCATGTGGATAACGCTTTGACTGTGGCTTCCACCTTGGGTTTGTCTTTAGGCTTCCGCACCCGAGCGGGCATCACGACCGTACCGTAGTGCTCAGCCATATCGCGATAGACCGGATTCAGAACCGGGTCAAACTTGGCATGACTGTTGACGCCCGTCTTTAAGTTGTCTGACACCAAGATCTCAGTGACACCACCGAAGAACTCATAGGCATTGACATGACCGCGAATCCAATCTGGCATTGTCATGCTCAAGAACGCTTCACAATACCCATATTGGCTGCTGGGAAGCACAGCCAAAAACAGATATGCCGTGATTTTTTCGCCAGTGTCGGCGTCACTCACTTCCAGTGTTGATCCAGCCCAGTCAACTTCCATCAGTTCGCCCGGCTTACGCCGGATACGCATGGTTGCTTTGTATTTCTGGGCAAAGTCGCCATACATCCGACAAAATGAACGGTATGAGTACGGCACCTTGTGAGAGTCCCGGCAATTGATTTGGTACTCGTAGTAAAGCAACGACAACGTCACGTTCTTCTTACCGAGTTCCTCGTGCAGATACTCCAAATCTGGCAACTCACGCCCCGTTGTTTCAGGAGCCAGTTCAGGGAAGAGGATTCGCCCAATCTGTGCATCTGTCAGTTGCGGATCAAGGGGCAATGAAAGCTCCGACTGCTTGGCCCGCTCAAGGACTTCTCGGACTTTGGGTCGAGAATGTCCAGTGCTTGCAGCGATGCTGCGCTGGCTGTGGTCTGGCGATAATTCCAGAATCCGGCGATACTGAATAGCCATAACAAAAACCTCCAATATATTCGATGTACGCGGTTACACGCCGCGTACTCAAAGTATATCGGAGGTTCTTTGATTTCTGAATGGTAAGATGCTTGGCACTGGGTGGTACATTGTTTGGCAGAAGGTGGTAAGATCCATGGCACGGGTGGTAAATTCGAATGGCCGCCTTCA
>NZ_AYZJ01000081.1:0-14842 GCF_001436615.1 Lacticaseibacillus camelliae DSM 22697 = JCM 13995 | reverse complement strand
AACGTCAGCGGCCTTAGCAATCGCATAAGCCACCTTACCAGATTCCTTCGACTGGGAATAAAAGGTACATGTAAATTGAACCCGGAATGTTGATTTAACGGCGTTTTCGGGAGATGCAAAGGATATGATTGGCGGGGGAGTTGTGACGTTCCCCGCCAAAATCCCCGCCAAGTTTGGGCCGATTGAGGGCTGAGTTGGCGGGGATTTTTTTGTTTAACTCAAATCTACGAAAAAAGCGATACATGTGTCTATCTGGAGGCAGTCTATTTTTGTGCAGTCTATGTTGGGCAGTTCATTGAATTCCTAATTTATAATGGATATACTTGGACAAGGGACTACACGACCGACGATGTCTATCGTCAAAATAGCACCATAATAGAGGAGCTTACTGATGAACGAAGCGGGGAAAAAAGAATTCCCAAATTGCAAGAACAAGTTAGCCGGGGTGTTGAGACACTCCCAAGAACAGCCTGTTATCTTATGAGTGGTTCATTGTTTAGCTTACGTGTTGTGCTGAACGCCGAGTCCGGCGCACTTCGGTCTCAAAACACTCCTGGGGGATACGGTAGTCTAGCTTTCTCCGGGGAAGCCCGTTAAGACGGTCTTGGGTAGCCAGCACCTGGCTGGGACTAACATCATCCAGCGACTCGCCTTTTGGGTAGTCACGTCTAATCATGCGATTGTGGGCCTTGTTGGAGCCGTGATCGCATGAGGTGTATGAATGCGCGTAGAAGATGTCTGTATCTGTGTCCTCAAAGGCCTTATCCAGAGTCGAGAACTCCGGGCCATTGTCTGCGGTAATCGTGCGCAGACAGTCACCTCACTCAAGCTTGATTTCTCGTAACGCAAACTCCACAGAGTCCGAGTCTCGGCCGTCGATCAGTCGGAGAAGTTGGCAACGAGTCTTCCGCTCAATCAGGCTCAGGATGACGCTCTCACGGCCATTGCGTTTCCCGACAACGGTATCCATCTCCCAATGTCCGAACTGCTTGCGGCGTTCGACAGTCTTAGGACGCTTCTCAATACTGCGGCCGGCTAGGCGCTTATGCTTAGTGCTGCTTCCGTTGCTAAGTTAGGAAAAGATGCTAATGTTACTACGGATCTTTTGATGAAGATATGCACTGGCTTGGATTGCAACCTTAATGACATTTGCGAAACTGTACCAATTAACGAAGAGTAGGAGAAATTTCATGCAAACAGATAATGAAAAATACAATGAAACTGTGCAGCCGAACACGGCTTTCTTAAATGAACTTAAAGACAAGCTGCCTGAATTTTTTACCAATAATGGATCTTTTGATCTTAATAAATTTATGAGTCAGCTAAAAGATAAAAATATTAATGAACTGAGTGAAGGGTACCAACTGGACTTTATTGGCAAAGGCTATGCTCGTAGACAAGCAGGTGAAATGTCGACAACCGTCATTGTTCCTGATAAAAAACAGAATATGGGAGAAGGGAAAAATAGCAAAAACCTTTTTTTTACGGGAGATAATCTTGAAGTTCTAAGACATTTACAGTCTGCATATACAAATAAGGTTGATGTGATCTATATTGATCCTCCATATAACACTGGTAAAGATGATTTTGCTTATCCGGATAAATTTGAATACTCTGATGATAAGTTAAAAGAAATGTTTGGAATTGATGAGGATCAGGTTGAACATTTAAAGAGCATTCAGGGAAAGTCTAGTCATTCTGCATGGCTGACATTTATGTATCCAAGGTTAGCTTTGGCAAAAAGGCTACTAACTGCTGAAGGCGTGATGTTTGTTTCAATTGATGACAATGAAGTTGAACAATTAAGGGGCATAATGGATGAAATATTTGGTGAAACTAATTTCATAGCTCAGATGATAATAGATGGGACACCAAAAAATGATCCATTATTAGTTGCAACCTCACATGAATATGTCCTTGTTTATTGCAAAAGCGAGGTTGATGCAAGGAAAGTAGATGATTGGGGATATATACATCCGTTAAATAAAAAAATAAATGATATGGTTTCTGGTAAAACGAAGGAAGTTGCTGAAAGAATTCTGAAAGAATTTTACGAAAAGAACGACTTAAAGAAAGATAATATCAGCAATTATAAATATTTTGACGATGGGGGAGTTTACAGAATAGGACCTATCGACGATCCTCAGGGGAGGGGGCCTAAAGATATAAGAATTAATCCTTTAACAGGTGAGCCACTAAAAGTACCGTCGCGAGGATGGAGCTGTAATATTGAGACATGGGATCGTTGGAAAAAACAGAATCTTATCGAATTCCCACTCGATAATAAAAAATTGGCGTCTAAAAAGACGTATCTTACTCAAGATAAGTTAGAAGTTGGTAGATCAGTTTTAAAAATGCAAACTAGAAAGTCAACACAATATCTTAACAATATGTTTGACAAAAAGGGAGTATTTAAGAATCCGAAACCACTTGAGTTATTAACTTATTTATTGAGTTTGCATCAGATTGATAAGGATATGGTAGTGCTCGATTTCTTTGCCGGTTCTGCTACAACTGCCGATGCCGTCATGCAATTAAATGCTGAAGATGGTGGTAATCGTCAATTCATCATGGCGCAGCTACCAGAAAAGACTTATACAGTTAATAGTGATGGGACAGAGGTGCCAACTAAAGGTGGTAAGGCTGCCTACGACGCTGGGTTTAAGTCTATCGACGAAATTTCCCGGGAACGTATTCGTCGTGCAGCTAAGAAAATTCGTGAAGATAATGAATTGACCTTACCTGAGAACTTTGATGGTAGCTTCAAGCATTATCGAGTTGTCAAACCGATTAAACAGACGTTGGAAAACATTGAAGACTTTGATCCAAACAATACCAATTTATTTACTAATATGGTTGACGGTTTCTCTAGCCAGAGTTTAGAAGTAGCTGGAGATACGGCTGGTGAAGACACCATTCTTACTACCTGGCTGGCTAAGGATGGGTATTCTTTCGATACCAACGTTGAAGAAATTAATTTTGGCAATTACACAGCTCATCAAGTTGAAAATAATCGTCTCTACCTGATTAATGAAGACTGGGGAGCTGACCAGACCAGAGAGCTGTTAAATCAACTGGGTACTCACCAGTTAGAAGTACAGAGTGTGGTTCTGTTTGGCTATTCCTTTAACGTCGCCGAACTTCGCGAACTAGAAAATGGTCTGAAGCAGTTAGATAGTAAAGTCACTTTGATCAAGAGGTACTAAGCCATGAAGATTAAACTAGAAACTTTACAGCATCAAACTGACGCTCTGGCTGCCATTGATAAATCTTTTCCCGGAATGGATACGATGAGTAATGATCCCAATGCAAACTACATCTATGCCAATCCGCTGATTAAGTACCGCTACAACGATAAAGCTAATATTGACATCAAGATGGAAACAGGTACGGGAAAGACCTATGTTTATACCCGGATGATGTATGAATTACATCAAAAGTATGGTCTCTTTAAGTTTGTCATTGCAGTGCCTAGCCCAAGTATTAAAGAGGGTACTCGTAGTTTCATTACCAGTGATTATGCTAAACAGCATTTTAGTGAATTCTATGAAAATACTCGGGTACAATTAAACGTCATTAACGCAGGTGATTTTAGTACACGTTCAGGCCGTCGTAACTTCCCGGCACAGTTATCTGAATTTGTGGAGGCAACTAGACAGAATACTAATCAAATTGAGGTACTGCTGGTTAATCAAGGGATGCTTCATTCTAAGTCCATGCACTGTGATGATTATGATCAGACTTTGCTTGGTGGCGAAACTTCACCAATTAAGGCCATTGCGGCAACTAGACCTGTAGTCATTATTGACGAGCCGCAGCGATTCCCACGGGGTAAAAAGTTTTATGAAGATATTAAAGCAATGAAGCCCCAATTAATTGTTCGATTTGGGGCCACTTTCCCGGAAACGACAAGTGGGCGTGGCAAAAACAAGGTTACTAAGATTGATTATTACGGTGGTGAACCCCAGTTCAACTTGGATGCCGTTGATAGCTTTAATCAAGGTTTAGTTAAGGGAATCGATATCGATTACCCAGATATGCCAGAAGAGCAAGCAAGCAACTTGTACAAGGTTAAACAGGTTAAAGCTAAAGAATTGATCCTTTCCCAAGGGAAAAAAGAATATTCCCTTGGTGTTGGTGAAAACCTTGCAGATGTCGATCCAGGCTTTCAAGGGGATATTACTTATGCCGGTGGCACGGATCATGAGTTATCTAATGGATTAGCGTTGGCTAAAGACATGAAATTAATCCCGGGCACTTTCGCGCAAAGTTACCAGAAAGAGATTATTTCGCAAGCACTGGACTGCCACTTTAAAGCCGAAGAGGAAAATTTCCTACGTCCTAACTCTGAGGATAATGCGCCTAAAATCAAAACCTTGTCCTTGTTTTTCATTGATAGTATTTCAAGCTTTCGAGGAGAAAATAGCAGTAAAGGCTGGCTTGCCAAAGAATTTGAACGACTTTTAACTGAAAAATTAAAGAGACTGATTGGCCGGTATGAGATGGCAATTGATAATCGAGAAAAAGATTATTGTTCATTTTTACAAGCTACTTTAAGGAGTTTGCAATCAAAACATCAGGACGTATATGCTGGCTACTTTAGTGAAGATCGCGGCAGTTCAGATGCTGATATTCAAGCTGAAGTTGAGGATATTCTTAGTAATAAGGAAAAACTGCTCAGCTTTAAGGATAAAGATGGTAATTGGTTAACTCGTCGTTTTCTTTTTTCAAAGTGGACGCTGCGTGAAGGTTGGGATAATCCTAATGTTTTCACGATTGCCAAGTTGCGTACTTCTGGCTCAGAAATTAGTAAGATTCAGGAAGTTGGTCGTGGTTTACGGCTTCCGGTTGATGAAACTGGTCACCGTTTGAATCAGGATGAGTGGCAGAGTCGTCTATCTTTCTTAATAGGTTATGATGAACGAGATTTTGCTCAAAAGTTAGTAGGTGAAATTAATGATGATTCACCGATAAAACTGAACCAAGAAGAATTAACTGATGACATGATCAAGCTGATTGTTAAAGCCAAACAAAAAACCGACCCTAAATTTGATGAGGATCAGTTGCTTGATGATTTGGATGATCATAATGTGATTACTCGTTCTAACGAATTTAAAGAAAACGTTGAATTAGATGGTCAAACGATGACCGGCTATGATGCGTTGTGTTATCTTTATCCAGAATTAGTCCAAGAAACTAAAGTTGCTAAGGATAAGGTTCGAGATAAAAATTCAAAAGACAGCACAACTGTTAAGTTACGCAAGCAAAATTGGCAGCAATTGAAGAATTTGTGGCTGCAATTGGCTAAGCGGCAAATGATCAAGTTTGATCCATCGGTTAATCAGGATGCAGAAACTGTGGCTCGTGATGTCTTCAATGATAGTGATAATAAGATTTTCGTCTTGCAACGGCCACAGATGGTCCATCAAGAAGTGGTGACTGATAGTAGTTCAGCGTCTGTTCGAGAAACGCAGGCGGATTATAATACTGAATATTTGACCATGAAATATGGTAAATTTCTTAAGATTCTTGCCCAACAAACAGATTTATCAGTAAACTTGCTGAACAACCTGATGATTAAGGCAATTAAGAGATTAAGAAACAATACTAATTACATTAATGAAAAAACATTGGGTAACTTAATTCGAACCTTTAACAATCAGTTTAACGAACGAATCAAGACGTCATATAGCTATGAACCTTTGAAGTTTTTGGCTTCCACCTCGATTTACAATGCCAAGAAGCAAGAATTTGTAGATTCAGTTCCTGCTAGCGTACTTGGCGTATACCAATCAAATTCAACTTCTGATGAAAAGTACTTGTATGATCGACCACCGCTGCGTTATGACAGTGCTGATCCAGAATTAAAAATTTTGCAACGGTCGTATGGTCCGAAGATTAGCGTCTTTGGGAAATTACCAAAAAAGGCTATTAAGATTCCGCGTTTTGATAATGGAACGACTACACCCGACTTTATCTTTAAGATTGAACATGGTAATAAGCCAATTTATTTAGTGATTGAAACTAAAGCTGAAAACATGCGGTTGGGTGATGAAGAGATTCGAATTATTCAGCAAAAGTACTTTGATCATTTGCAGGAAGCAGGAGTTTATTATCGAATGGCTACTAGTGAACAAGAGGTGCATGACTTGATTAATAAGTTGGAAAACGGGGAGTTGAATTAGGATGCTGTCGCTAATTGAATTAGCTAAAGAAGGAAATTTAGAGAAGACAGGAGCTAAGCCTAAGCTACCAATTAAGGTGGATGGTGTTAGTTCCGAGACGTTGGATGTCTATAAAATTCCGTTGGAATACCTTTATTACAATGATAAGAATGGTCGGATCGCAACAGGCATTTCTCAGTATCATGATGAGCTGCACCCAGCAAATGACCATGGAGACCCACAATATAACAATTTTATTGCTAAGTTAATTGAGCAGGATAATTCATCAGCATTGAAACGAACAGAAAAATCAATTCAGGAATCTGGCCAGCAGGTTTATGGCTACGTACTTGATGATGGCCGGATCGTTGATGGTAATCGTCGCTTTACGGCCTTACGTGATATTCATCAATCAACTGGTAAGACAGTTTATTTTGAAGCAGTCGTTTTGCCATTCTCATATAACAACACTACTGAACGTGTCAAAATTAAAAAGCTTGAATTGGCTATTCAGATGGGGGTTGAGGAACGGCAAAATTATGACCCGGTTGATCTAGCGGTTGATATTTATCAAACTACCAGTGGTGATGATCCAATTATGACCCAGGCTGATTACGCAGCCGATTCTCATATGCGCCCAACAGAAGTAAAAAAATATTATGACGGTGCAGTCTATATGAAGAAGTTTTTGGAATTCATTGGAGCACCTGAAAACAACTTCAATATTATCAAGGAAAGTAAAGTTTGGACCCTTTTCTATGAAATGGGTAAATCCCTATCTAAGAACTTTGGTGATGATCCAGAATCACAAGTTCGCAAAAATGAAACCATGAACTCCTATTTTGGTGTGATTCTTTATCAAATCCATGTAGGTGTTAGCGGCAACACTGCACGTAACCATATTCGCGAGTATAGTAAAAACGTAGTAAATAGTGTTGATAATGAGGATTTTAATGACGATGTAGCAGATATAGTGGATGATCTGTCTGATTCCCTGCAAGATGATGAAATTCATACCACTTCTGATTTAATGCAAAGTTTAACTGATGAAAATGATACGGTTGAAACCCTAGGAGATACTTTTGATACTTATATGCGGAACGCACGGAACAGTGAGTCCGTCGATAAATTCATTCGTAACATTAAGCAAAATGTGAAATATTATCATGACTTAAACGAAGATGGTGGCCTCATTGGGAGCCTTCGTTATAACGAAGTGAGTGAAGACCAGTTAAAAGAGTTGCAAAAATACATGCGTGACTTGAATCAACTAAGTAAGGAGTTGTTCAGTAAGTATGGAGACGAAATCAGATAGTCCAATCATTATTAAGAATAATGACGGTTTCTTCCAACTACTAGATGATAGTAACCATACACTGGAGTCAAAGACAGCTCAGCATGGCTTAGCTATTTTTAGGCCGTACTTTGAAGATCCGAGACAGCGAACCTTTAAGGAAGATTTAACTTACGTTCAACTGCTTGAATTAGTTAAGAAACTTAATAGGCGTCTGCAACGTAAAGGGTTACCTGAGGTTCAGACTAGCAACAAGTTTAATCATTTTGTTCAACAGAGTCAGTATTATATTAAGGAACAAAGTCAGGCTGGTTTAACTATTAAAGATGGTGATCCTCGCTGGCAACATGAGTTTGATAACTTCAAAGCGGTCGTTAGTCAAGAAATTACGCGTCCGCTTAAGCCAGAGCAAGAAAAAGCTAGCTTCTTCATGACTATCATGAAACGAGCGGCTAATTTTTCAGTGCCCGGTGCTGGTAAAACTGCGATGATGTATGGTACTTTTGCTTATCTTTCTAGTCCGAGAATAGATGAAGTTAATAAACTGTTAGTAGTTTCACCATTAAATGCTTTTGCTGCTTGGCGGACGGAATTTGAAGCTGTATTTGGTCCGAAGCGTCAGCTGCATTATCTCAACATGCGGGATAAGAAATATAACAATAATGTCGGCGCTATTAAGCATGATTGGGTTGAAGCTGATGTAATTACCATCAACTATGAATCTTTACAAAGTAAGCTGAACATTATTAATGACTTACTGGATTCAAAAACCATGTTAGTTTTTGATGAAGTCCACCGGGTAAAGGGCGTCGGGGGTCAACGTGCCAAGGCGGCCCTCAATTTAAGCCAGGCACCACATTACCGTTATGTTTTAACGGGGACACCAATTCCAAATGGTTTTAGAGATATTTATAATTTCTTACATTTGATGTATCCCGATGAATATTCATCATTCTTTGCTTGGGATTTAACGACTTTGAACAATATTGACCCAGAAGATGTGAATAAGAAGTTATCGCCATTTTTCTGGCGAACAAATAAGGAAGATCTGCATGTGCCTAAGCCAGATCCAGATATCATTAAGGTGGTAGATCCATCTCCGGATCAGCAGATGTTGTCGCAAGCGATTTACGAAACCGAAAATGGGACGTTGGCTACCTTTATTAGGCTACTTCAGGCATCGACTAATCCAGCTCTGTTAGCCAGCAATATCAATTACAAGGAATTAGGGTTAATTGATGGAGATTCTGGTATTTGGGACAAGCAATCAGCGGAGATTGAAAAAAAGAATGTTAGCAGCGGTGAGGTTTACAAGAAGTATGATTTAGCAAGGATTAAATCGCCTAAGTTTGAGATGGGGATTGACTTAATTGATAAGTTAGTTAGTCAGGGTAAGAAAGTCCTTGTCTGGGGGATGTTTGTCGGAACCATGCAAAAGATGACTGATACTCTCAATGGAATGGGTATCAAGACTACCTTGATTTATGGAGCTACACCAAAGCAAGACCGTGAAAAAATGATTAATAACTTCCGCACTGGTGATGCTCAAGTATTGGTTTCTAATCCTAATACGTTAGGTGAATCCATTTCGCTGCACCAAACGGTACATGATGCGGTTTACTTTGAATATAACTTTAACCTGACTTTTATGTTGCAGTCGCGAGATCGAATTAATCGTCTGGGACTGCCAGCACATCAGTACACTAGGTATTATTATTTGATGACTAAGGGTGATGTTGCTCATATGGGGTTCATTGATAATACTGTCTACAAAAAGCTGAAGGATAAAGAAAAGGTTATGATCGATGCGATTGATGGACAGTTACTTGTGCCTGAATGTACCGATGATTATCTTCAGGAGGTTAAAGATATTGTGATGGGGAGATATAAATAATGGAAACAATTCAACCAAATGGAAATATTACCTTAGCTGAACTCCAAGAAAGGGTTAAGTATATTTTAGGTTTTAAACCTAATCTAGAAAAATTATTGGATGATGATCCGCAACAAGCTGTAAAGATTGCTACGTCATTACATGAATTCATTAATAGTGAACCTGGATTATTCACCTCGGTATTTGGGACATGAAATCGCATCTGGCCGGTCTGAAAGCAACGTTTGGAGCGTTGCGAATACTGACTGAGCGGAGAAGTTGGTGATCGATGCACCACGAACAGACCGACCCAGTTTTCGGCTCGACGCACGACCTATTCAGTTATTCAGTTCAGGTCGCCAACTGATGGACTTCGTCCATGAGCCGACTAAACCAGTTCTTGTAAACATAGTTAGAAGCAAGATGAATCACCACACGACGGGCGTGCCAAGTAATCCTACCGGCGATGTGAAAGAGACTGAACCGTAGCGAGGAGATGGTTGAACGACGGTCTTCCGAGACAAAGAGCTGTTTAAAGAGCTGAACCAGGTTATAGGCAATACCGGTGATCAAGGCTCGTGCAGTGTTCCGTGCAAAAGTTGAGCTGTCTGTTTTGTCAAAGCCAAACCCGCATTTCAGCTCCTTAATTTGGTTCTCAGCATTGCCCCGCTGTCTATAGGTCTTGAACAAAGTCTCTGGAGCCTCGGAGGCCAGGCTGGTCACTACGAATGCGTGGTTCCAGGGAACTAGCTCATCTGCCGTATGAGTAGAACATACGATAACACGGCGAGCTTTACCCCATGACGCGGCCTGATACTTGAATTCGTGGTAGACGCATTTGCTCTCTTCATATTTTGGAGGGCAATCCACTAAGGCCGTTTCTGCCAGCTTCCCAAGCTTTGAATTTGCCTTGAGTCGAACCAAAAAGTCGACGCCATGTGTGTCGCACATCTCGTAGAATTTTGGCGCAGCAAACCCCGAATCGCCTCGAATGATGACGCTGGTGCTTTGAGGGAGCGCCGATAGGCGCGAAAAAGTTGTCTCGACGAACTTATCAGCTTCCTTGCCGGTGTACTCATTGCCAGGGCGCATCAAGGCGTCTAAGAGCAACCCGGACTCTTGATCAAATACAACCTGAGGGTGATATCCATAGGCCATATAGTGAGCGTTGAAGGCGGACCGTTCTTGATTACCGAAAGTATCACAATGCGTTGAGTCTATATCCAGCACGAAGCGGGATTGACCACTAAGACGGAAAGCCAAGGCGGCTACTTGCCAGATAAGCTTCCGAAAGTCATCTAGGTCGGCGTCTTCAAGGCGCTTGAAAAACCGTGAAAGTGAGGGCTGTGAGACTAGCCGAGAGCTACCCAAGGTGGCCGCCAGTACGGGATCACGTTGCCAGTCATTGGCACTACTGTCATGTAAATACCCAGCAACGTCGAGCAACAATTTTTCCAAGAAGATGTCGATCATCGAGGCCTTCCAGAATCGTCGTTGGTCTGGTAACTTGAGGCACTGATTGGCAAGTTGCCTAAAGTTGATACGATGAAGAAACTCTTGGAACAAAACGAGCCCGGCGTCATTTGAAAGTTGACCGCCGTCGGCGGTCACAGTCACATTGGTATTGCATTGCAGGGATAAGCTGGTTAAAGTTGAGATGGTGTGAAGCCTCGCTTTCGTGATGGTTTTTATCGACTCAACCTTAGCATATAGGCGCACCCAATGGGTGAAACACCAAAGCAGCGCAGTCCCGTGTGAATCGTGGGATTGCGCTGCTTTTTTGAAATTCTATGAATAATCCAGGGTGAAGAGAAGGAATTGTCTAAAGTACGGTATGATCAATTGATGTTAGATAACAATTACTTATCGAATTACAGAGCATTCGTCGAGGAATTTAGGCAATTTTCTGGGAAGATTACGAAGGACAATTTACATAGCTTTATTTTTGAAATTACTTCTGCTCATAGTTCAACTGAATTGAGAGGTCCTGAAAAAATTACACCGCACAAATTTGAGCCAGTGCCATTGCTGGAGATTTTTAGAGAAAAGCACGTTCCTGAATGAGTAATGGGGTGCATAGGAGGGACAAACGTGATGAATCTTCAGGATTTCAGAACCAGAGCAGATGTATTTCTGGTTGGTGGCATTCAAGAAAAGTTTATTGAGATGACCACAAAGTATAATGAGGGCAACTACGGTGATGCTGTTGCGATGGCAAAGACGCTGGTTGAGTCTACGTGCGCGTACGTCTACCATGCCGTCACAAATAAAGAAATTGAGGAAGATAAGGGGCATGTTCAAGTTACTGGCAATTATACAATTGGCATGTACGCGGCGGTGCGTGAAACGCTCCGTTTGTTTGCTGCTCAGTTACCAAACTTCGAACAAACCGAAAAAATCGCAACGACTACCTGTGATTTAGTGCAAAGTATCGCTGATCTTAGAAATTCTGCAGCCGCGGCGCATGGAGGACGTACACGAAGCATTCCTCCTGCAAAATTGGAGGCGTTACTAGCTATTGAAATTTCGGAAGATCTAGCGGCTACGCTGCTATTGATGTTGCATAAGTATCAGTATCCGGATGATTTCAACGTGATAGGCTCGTTAATTGATAAAACGGATGATATGGAGTCCTACGTTGATGTAAATGATACAGGGCGCTATGTAGTTGATAGCCCGCAGTTTAACATTGGGTATACTGTGATACAGTCGATTATACAGAGCGTCGATTATGAGGTGAAGAAGCTACCAATGAATCAAAACGTCGATGCTGAACACATTAAAGATATTGTGATGGATTATCTTCCAAAAGATGCAAAGTTTGAAGGAATGGAGTCTGACCAGATGTATAAATTTTATTCCGAGGTGCATGACACACACTATTCAGCAGTCTTTACTGATCTGAATCCGGGAATGATTCTTACAATTAGTTCATTTGATGAGACTTTATACAACGCGTGATTCTTGGATAAGTAAGGTACAGCACATATAAATTTTTCAAAGAATCGGGAGAGGGCCTTTATGAAAGTAGTATATTTTGATGAGTCTTCCGCAATTGATTACCTGACTATTTCCAACCACGGACAGCGGTCGACATCTTCGCAGACTGAAAAAACAGTTGAGGGTTCCACATCGGCCGATGTAAAGGTTAAGTCAAAGCTGGGGAAATGGCTTTCCGTAATTCCAGGAATAGAAATTGATGGTGAAGTCAATTTGAGTGGTAAAGTAGCCGCGGACAAACTGGTTAAATCTTCGGTAACAAGTGCGGTGCTTTCAGATTTTCTTGAGTCTGCAGCCAAACCATCTGATGAAATTGTTAAACTCGAAGATTACAGTCTATCTCTTTATAAAGGATCAATTGAATACATTCAATCGATTTCCCCGTATTTGATGATGACGAATGGAAAGCTTGATATAGATGGTGGGGTCCAGATAGAGGCCAATAAGATTTATGACGCTCTTAAACTTGGAAAGGGATATTACGAATTGGTGGGGCGCAAGCCTAATGAATTGAAATATAGTGCTATCTTCAGATTCAATAATGCCGCGTTCCAACATAATTACGGAATTTCTGACCTAACAAGCATGCGGCTTGTGTCGTATGGGGTGAAGTCAGGGAATAAATTGCTTAGTACACTTAATTTTTCAAAATCATTTCAAGAACCAACAGCGACTGAGCCGGTGACGTCACTAACTCATAATCTTGAGACAGATTCAAAGATTGAGAAGAAGATTGATAGATTATCCGACATGGTTGAAGCCGGGTTACCGATGTTTGATATTATCTTAACGGGAATTGTAAATGAGAAAAATTAAATTAGTAATTGGCCCGAGGAGTTTCTTTGACAAACAAATAACTATGCCTGATCTGATAGCACTAGAGACATATGTTACGTTCTATGATCAGACTAATCACAACGTAATCGAGGCCGCAGATGAAGATAAGTTTAGACAAAAGCTATCGGGTAAGACTCTCTATGGAACTTCTGAGTCTTTTGCGGCAATAACTCAGTCAGGAATTGAAACTTTATCAGAGAGTTTACGATTGGCAGTGGAATTTGCAGAAAACATTGTTCTTCAGAATCCACCGAGAGTCGTCGTCCATCAACTAATGGCATCTTATCCAGATAAAACAGAGGTATTGAAAAACAAATCTTTGGAAATCTCTAAAGATGACATCAAGGAATTCTATGAAAAATTTCCCGAGAATATATATTCACAAAGGAATGCATTGCAGACTTTATTCACTGTACTAACTGAATATCAGCATCGTAGCAATCACCATATACCGCTTGTTCTGATGTTTTATGGGCCCTCTGGAGTTGGAAAAACCGAAGCAGCGAATCTGTTGGGTGAAATACTGAGTGGCACGTTGTCGCGGCAACAGTTATCAATGTTCCAGAATCAATCGGCAGCAGATTATTTATTTGGCGCCGAACATAGTCAACGTAGTTTTGCGCGGGACCTTGCGAATCGGGAATCCAACGTAATTTTGCTTGATGAATTTGATAAAGTAAGCTCAGGATTTTACAATGCATTCTATCAATTGTTTGATGAGGGTGTTTTTGAGGACAGAAATTATCACGTCGAGACGGAGAATCTGATTATTATTTGTACAGCAAACTTTGAAAACATTGAGCAAATTAGACAGACGCTCGGTGATGCAATGTTTTACCGCTTTGATGCATTTATTGAATTTACCTCATTGAATTCGGATGCATTCAATCGAATTGTGCACGATGTCGTAACTGAGATATGGGGTGAGCTTAGTCAAGCAGAACAATCAATTTTCAAGACTAAATCTGATTTAGTAAATCTGTTCAAACAAGATATTCCATATTTCCAGAACTATCGACACGCAAAAAAACTCATGCGCCAGTTCGTGTACGAAAGGGTGGCATTGCATTCGCTTTAGATGGGGAGTTCTATGATAGTGTAGTGGATACTGAATATTTGTAAGTGCCTGGTTTTCATGGGAACCGTTCCGTTACTGTCGTATAATGAATGCAGAGGAATTTCCTGTTTTTGGCAGTTTCCCTTGCACTTGTCATCTCGTAACGGAGGATTTATCCATGGTTTATCGGCATACTGACGTTCAACTATCTTTCGAATCGTTTGATTGCGGCCTGGGCACATCACTCAGCCCTGATAACGAGTGGGTGAAGTTAGCCTCGCTCATTCCATGGCAGAAGCTGGATGAAGCATACCAATCTGTCTTTAATAAGAGTGCCGGACGTGCTGCAAAACCATTTCGCGAGTTGTACGGTGCCGAGCTGATCAAACAGCGGACACATTTATCAGACGCGAAGCTGGTGGAGGCCATTCGCGACACGCCAGCGTTTCAGTACTTCATGGGAAGAACACGTTACGAGGCCAAGATTCCTTTCAATGCCTCAACTTTGACCTACTTCCGCCGTCGAGCCTCTAAGATCTCCGACTTGATTCGCAACATCATTGAAGGCGGCCATCGGAATTTACCACCTCTGCCAAACTTTTTACCACCTTCTGCCA
>NZ_AYZJ01000080.1:7015-9716 GCF_001436615.1 Lacticaseibacillus camelliae DSM 22697 = JCM 13995 | reverse complement strand
TTGGTGACAGTCCCCTTGATACCTTGCGCGGCAATATCTGGTTGCAAGTAGACGTTTCGTCCAGTGTCCACGTTGTAGCCAATGTAGATACCTTCCTTTTCGCCGAGCGATTGCGTCGCGCCAAAGCCCAGTGAGGCGATGAAGTCGCTGGTCACATATTGGATATAATCGTTGATGTAGCGCTTCGAGGCAGGGATAAACTCACTGTGTAGCCCCAGCATGTCGCCGAATGGTCGCACAAGTTTGATGTTAAGGCTGTCGTAGAAGTCGAGTAGCTGATCGGCGCGGCGCTTCATTTCGTCCTCGGATCGCCCGGCCACGCGAATGACGTAGCTGATTTTGTACATCGCGTCTTTGGTTTGATCAAGATTGCTTTCAAGTTCATCGACCGAATCTAAAGCGTCGCTGACGCCGCGTGTCGTTTCGTTGCCGGACTGGTAGGCGTGTTCGTCCAAGTCCTTGAGTTCCTTCTTCTTGTTGCGTACCTTGGTCAGCGCCTTCTTGTTCGTCACGATTTCAACGTTTAAGCTGGTGTCGATTGGAAAGTCGAACTGGCTTTGTTGGAAATAAAAAATTTCACTGCCGGGAAACTCCAATTCACCAACAATGTCGGAAAGCGTCAGGTACGTCACGTAACTACTATCCAGTCCGTGGGTGATCTTGATCGAGCGTTGGTGCTGCTCAATCAGTGAGCGGGTTGGCTTGATCAGGTCATAGCGCTTGATAATCGTGTCGCGCTTGGACTTCTTGCGGGGCAAGTGATAGTCATAGTCATCGTAGTCTTGCCCCGCCATGCCGTATAAGTGCTCCAACAAGTAGCCGAAGTCGTTCTTGTCGAGCGGACGGACTTTGAACCGGCGGCCAATTTTTTCGGCAAGGAACTTAACGGACTTGGCGTAGCGTTCCACCTCTGCGTTGTTCATGGTGAAGAAGTCACCAGCAAACGTTGTGTTGAACTCGGCGAAGAAGTCCCGAATGCCCAAGGACATATCCTTGAAGATAGACTTGGCGGTAACCTCTGCGTCGTTCAGCAACAGCTTAAAGCCGATGAAGAAGCGGTAGTCCACTTGGTTGTCACCGACGTTTTCAGTCAATGCTTCGGCTTGGCCGTCGATATGCTGGAAGGCGATGTCTTTCAGCGACCCCTTGACCAACTTCTTCGAGCGGTCGAGAGTGTCTCGGACACTAGCTTCGGTGGCGAGCTGCAATAAATGGAGCTTGCCGTCGCGATTCTGCGAGATTAACTGCCGGAAGTTCTCGTGGACTTGTTGTTTCTGTTCAGGGCTTAGAAACGAGTAGTTGTACGGGATCAATTCAAAATAGGCAAAGCACTCGCCGTCAGTGTTCCAGACGAGATTGTCTTCGATATACTTAATTGGAAATTTCATTGTGGTACCTCCAAACGTAGGTCACAGCAGCGGTTTGTTTCTCTTTCTGCGACTTCACAGGTTTACCAGCATAGGTGAGCTTCGGAGTAATGGCATAGTTGATCACCGACCGCAAGAATCCCATTGGCTTCTTGTTGTCGAAGGTTTTCTGGCTCATGAACCAAGTTAGCCCGGCCGGAATGCCGACGTACTTGAGAAACGCGCCGTCAATGAATGACAGTGGCGGCAAGTCGCCCAGCAGCATGACCGCAAACAGACTGACGATGAACCACGTCATTTGCGTAAATGTGATCGGGAACGGTAGTTGCAGGTCATTGATGGCGTACAACACCTTTTCGACCGACCAGATGCTGGTGTAGGATCTGACTTTCTTCATGTGATCTCCTTTCATGGTGAGATAAAAAGGCTGACGCCTTTTGCAGCGCCAGCCCAGAGAGTTAGTCTAATAATTGGTAGATGCCATGAGGTGTTTCAACGAAACCTCCTTCAATTTCGAGGTCACGACCGACCTTGGCATAGTCGATATAGTTTTCAACTTGTGGCGGAATGTCGCCGAACCAGCCTTCGTCAGCCAGTTCTTCGGCCAACTCAGTCATGTTCGCAACGTGATAACAGGCAATGTCATCCTTGTGTGCGGCGAGTTCGATCACGTTGTCGTACCATTCGCCAATAAGCTCTTTGATAGCTGGGTAAATCTCGGTGCCTTTCAACGCTTCGACGGCTGCGGCAGCTTCGTTGATCTCGCCAATCGTTGAATACTCACTAAAGACAACGGTGCCTTCGTAGTCCTGAACCATGTATTCTTCGTACTGGTCATTCAGTCCTAATTTTTCTGCGAGTTCTTCGTTGTTGATTGGTGGCGTGAACCATGCGCCGACAATCTCGCCCTCGTTATACTTGCCAAGATTGGCAATAAAGACTTTGATGTCGTCCATAGGCTAGGCTCCCATGACGCGATTGAACAGATTCAACAGTACGTCTTTGACTCCAGCAGTGTTGAAGACCAGCCCTACGGCAATGATCGCAATGACCAAAAAACCGATGAGCTTGGAAAATTCACGCTTGAAGCCGAGGTAGACCCCAATAATGGCAATCGCCATCAGTACCAGGCTCTGGGCGTTTGAAGTGAACCAATTAAACAAGTTTTGTCCGAAATTCATAATAATCATCCTTTGATTTTTAGTTTTGTGACCAGGGCTCCTTTCAAATATGCCGCTGTTTTGGCGCGGTCAGCGGCTACCGGATCAGGGATAACGAATCAGAAAAGCTCGGTTTGAGTTGCGTGGTGGTGCTTGATGCGATCAGAGGCACGC
>NZ_AYZJ01000080.1:0-7005 GCF_001436615.1 Lacticaseibacillus camelliae DSM 22697 = JCM 13995 | reverse complement strand
TAGCCGATGAAATGGCGGTCAGTGTCCATTGCGGCGATCGCGGTGGTGCCAGACCCATACAGTTATCTAGCACGATTTTACCGGGTTGGATGTAAGTCTTGATGAGGTAGGCAAAAAGATCGACGGGCTTTTGTGTCGGGTGCCAGCCGGTGCGATCAGACTTGTAGTTGAGTACGTCAGACGGGTAGTTCGTCCACTCTTGCGTGTACGTGTCGGGCGCATTCCGCGGGTGTAACTGATTGGAATTTTCGTACTTACGCGAGTTGACGGTTTTGTTATAGGGGAGCAGCCCTTGGGGGAAGTAGTTCATGCCTTTGGTATCAGGAGAGTTGCCAAAATTGGCCGTGCCCGCTTCTGAGAAGACGAGAATTTCCTCGAACCGGGATAGCGGGCGGTTCTTAGCATTGACGAAGTTGGTGACGGTATTCTTGATCCAGACCCACTTGTAGCGATACAAGGCTGGGTTTGATTGCACTAAGTCCGCAGAGAACCGTTCAGTTGCGGTTAGCACAATCGCGCCTTGGGGTTTGATGAGCCGTTCGTATTGACCCCAGAGGTATTCAAACGGGATCACCTTGTCCCAAGCGTTGGCTGTGGTGCCATACGGCAAGTCGCACAGGATCATGTCGATGGAGGATGTCGGTAAGTCCGCCATGCCTTCCAGACACTCGCGATTGTAGATGACGTCTAGTTTGATTGCGGTGATACTCCTTTAGTTGAATTTGTGACCATCACTCCTTTTTGAATTGCGATTGTTTTGTCACGGTCAATCGCGACCGAGTTGGTTAATCGAAAAATAGGTCTTCCACCGGTGTAGCGAAGACCGGCCAGCCTGAATCTTCGGCTGTCTGATAAAGCAGTCGGCGCAGCTCGCCGTGGTTCAAGGCACATCCATCGCGGCCAATTAGCGCCGCCGGGTGTTCTTGTTGCTGGTGCCGCCAAGCGATGTAGTCTTGTGCCGTGAAGCCAAAACTGTTCATATCGCAGATACGCCGGTACTTCTTGTGCTCGACGACACCGACTAGTGCTGCCTTGTAGACGTACACGTTCAGCACACAGTCCTTGAATGCTTTACCGCGCAGCGGGTGGGAAGCCAGCACGTCATTGACCAAACATGTCACCTCCTAGCTCTTCGCTACCAACAGTCTGTTGTTCAATCAGCTTGAGGTGTTTGTCGGTCAGCTCGGCGTCCTTGATCATGAGCTGCAAGTCAGTGGTGCCAAAGTAGTTGTCGATTTCTTTGATGACTTTGAGCGTTGGCATGACTTGCTTTTGGAGCCACGCCTTGGTCTTGTTCAGGTCAAAGGGCTGGGGATCGGTGGTTAAGCGAATCGGCTGGCGTCCTTTGCCAAGGAAGTATGCCCAACGTTCGTTGACCGGCCACTTCAAGCGGCTTTTGTCCGGGACTTCATCCACGAAGCGCATATAGCGGGTGATGATACCAAACGCAACCTTTTCAGCGTCACGGGTTATCAGCATGTTCTCAATCGCCTTAATTGCCCGCTCGTTTTTCAAACGAATCTCAAATCGGTTGATGATTGGGGTATCGGCAATCGAGATTCCGCGCTTGGCCGCTTGTTCAGCAGCCTTCTCGTAGATGCAGAAATACACGTCGCTTTTCATCGTGCCGACGTACAGCGTATTGCCTCGGCCAACCTCATCGAGATCCACGAGCTTGCCTGATTGCAACCCTTGAAACGATCTCATGACAGAAATGCACTCGTTGTTCAGACACTTATCGACCAGTTCTGGAATGCTTAGCAGGCCAACCATGTCGTTAATTGCAATATCGATCCGTTTGAAAATACCGCCAGCTTCATCGACCCGAAGAAAGTAGTCGTACCAGTTTTCACCGTGGCTGAGCAGAATGCCTTCAAACTCCCTGCAGCCTTGGCCCTTCATTTCAACCAACGTGCCGAGATTGGAGCCAACCGGTGCCACCATGACCTGAATATTAGAGAAGATATACATGGACGAATAGCCGTAGAAGCCGTGTTCCTCAAATATCAGGTGCTCCGGGGTCAGACCGAGAATCTTGGTAATCACGGCCTTGGCGTCATGGGTCGGGAACCGCACGCGCATGTAGTCAAACATCAGCGTTAGTTCCGGTTCATCGTTCCAGTTCTTGAGCAGCCGGTCGATTTCCATTTGCAGCGCAGGACTAGGGTTCGTCTTACCGTTTTCCACTTGGACGTAATGCATCCGTGTGACACCTAAGCGTCGGGCGACTTGAGTTTGCGTCAGTTGTAATTGTTTGCGATGCAGCTTAACTTGTTCATGCCAAGAAACCACATTTTAGCCTCCTTTGATTTTTGGACAAAAAAATGATGGATGCGGGGTGCAATCCATCATTTTGTAACTATTCAATTTAAGCCTGTCATATCAGGCTTTCTGCCTTGTGTTCAGGCACAGACGTTGTATTTAATACCCCCCTGTTAGAGTACTGGGGGTAAGCGGTCGGCTGGCGCCGACCGCTGCTGCTCACGCTTGCGGCTTTCGCGCTGCACGCCGCGCGTGGCGGCAGGGCGAGATGTATTGCTTACTTAACCAGCGGCTTTAGTTGGACGATTTCACCGCTGAATTGACTTAAATCTACTCCAATTACTTCTGCCAAAATTTCGTTAGGAAATGGCGTTCCGTATTTTATACCAAGTTCGTGACTTAATTCGCTGGGGTCTAGGATGTTTTGCTGCATAAGCAAATCAAGTGACTGTTTGAGGAGTACAGGTTTTGGAGAGGGAGTATTTAGATCGAGCGGCTCAACCTTTCGCCATTGTCTATAACTAAGTTTTTTTTGAAGCTTTAGATATTCATCGGCGGTTACTAAGTTTAGGTCACGTGCACGATACAACATCGCAGCAATCGAGACATGCCAGTGGTTTTTAAGAAAAACATAGTGTTTTAGATCAAGTTTGTCTGTACCAAGAGTTTTTTCAAAGGCTTGGGCAGGTAATAGAAATTCGGAAGCAAATTGACTTGCTTCCTTTTCCATTGTTCTGTAGTCTTCTGCATCTAGTTCTTGAGGATTTAAGATATTTGCATGGAGTACGCGATGCCCTAATTCATGGGCTTGAGTAGACTGCTCACGATAAAATGAGTGGCTGGCGCTGTCAACAAGTACGATGTAGTATGAGCGGCCATCTACTGTGTAGAAGCCACTGTGAGCGTCAATCTTGTTTGATCCAGAATCGACCACGGCGACGATTAAACCGTGGGTTTCTAATAGTCGCATCATGTTCGGAATAGGTGAGTCGCCCAAACCCCATCGATTTCTAAGCTTGATAGCGGCCTGTCGGGGAGTATCGTTTTCAAATTGATCGTCGGTCAGCTCTGGAAAATCTATGAATTCACCAAAATAATCTCTGACTATGGCCGTTGCACGCTTGTAAGTTTCACTAGGCTGTTTTTCTGATTGGGTAGCGGTAAGGCGGCTGCGAAAGAAGGTGCCGCCATCCTGAAACTCGAGTTGGTCTTCGGTGGTAAAATAATCTAAGGGGAACTTCAAGGCCTGGATAATTTTTTGGAAGACCTCGAGACCAGGCGTTGAGTTCCCGCGTTCATATCGAGAAATCATTTGCTTGGTTACTGATGCTTTATCAGCGAGATCAGCAATGGTCATATGGCGATAACGCCTTGCTTCACGCAGACGCGAACCATTTAATTCAAAATTCATTGTACTTCCACACCTTTAGTGATTATATTATTTTTCGTCCGAGTTGGACTTCTTTTCTTTGTCTTCTTGTGAGCGACGCTTTGCACGTAGCTTGACGATAGGTTCTTGCGGCTGTGGTTTAATATCTGGATTTGATTGAACATCGCCTTGTTCAATTGGGTGGAGGATTTGTTCGCTCAAATCAACGCTGTCAACCAATCGGTAATTGTCATCAAATAGATTAAGCGAACCGCCGATAATTTCACCGTGACCGTATTCGAACGATCCAATAAGTACTTCGCTTACTTGGTCAACCCAATCACCAAGCATTTTTTCCAGGTCCTTAATACGATGTTCTTGCTTGTCATCGTCAAGTGGTGGAATCATCTCTAGTTGTTCTGAAACAGGTTCAAGACCTTCATTTACAAAGAGAAGAGAGTATACGTAGTGGGTGGAGAAGCCCTTCAATTCAACCTCATGACGCCTAGCAGATAAATTTTGATCAGTCATCATGACATATAACTTTGATTCGTCCTTATCAAGAATGGCCACTAAAGTCCAGAGACCACGAGGAATAATGATTTGTTGGTAGCGGGGATTCTTCGCCAGTTTGTCACACAAAATTTGAAACCGACGATCCCAAGTTGAGAAATGACGGCCATTGTGAGTAACGGTGGAGATAGCTTGATAGTCTGGTGCAATATCAGAGTCCGTAAAACGCATCGCAGAAATTTGAGCAGCGACGACTTCTTGATTGTAGTCCATAAGGGTTAAGTCCTTTCATCGTTGTGATAGTTACATTCTAGTCCTTACGGTTGACAAAAACAAGTGTTTATACGATTCTGAATCGTAAATACTTAGAATAATGCTAATTATACGTCAATCCTGCTCTGGAAACGAACACTTGTTCTCGCATTCTTCTAATAATGGTGCGCCCAGCTATGGTAAGTGAGCTGCATGCCAGTTTGCGCCATGTTAGCTGTGAACCAGGAGTAGACTGGCCTGCCCGAGATGGTGCGATCACCGACGAGTTCGAGCCAGTGATCGTCGCCTTCTGGTGTTCCAGCTATAATTGTATCCCCGTAGTCTTCCTAAAAACGACTTTGATTATTGATAATTGGTATTCTCATGGATGCTCCTTTCGTATTTGTGATTTCACGTTTCAAGCATCGTTATATGGTACAATGATGTTTGAAACGTGAGGTGAACTTAATGTCAGATTTGATTGAATTCTTCTTGAAGCAAAATAATGGGCAGGTAACGACCACAGATGCTAGAAAGCTTGGCATAGATCCACATCTGCTTATTGATCTTGCAAACCTTGGCAAGCTAGAACGAGTAGGACGTGGGGTGTATATTGACCCGGCGATATTTGAAGATGACATGTATATCCTTCAATATCGTTTTAACAAAGGTATCTACTACAAAGACACGGCACTCTTTTTGCATCATATGATCGATAGAACACCGGATCGCTACCAAATGAATTTCCCTCGCGGCTATAATGCAAGTTCACTTGGTGAGTTTCCTGTGCGAATCTATCGGCAAAAGGCAGAATGGCACAAATTAGGGGTTGAGGAAGTGATGTCGCCAGGTCAACACAAGGTTCGGGTCTATAATATCGAGCGAACCCTTTGTGACATATTGCGAACGCGTGATTCATCAGATTCGGAAACGATCCGTCAAGCGATGATCAGCTATTCGCGGCTCAAGCAAAAAGATATTGGGCGGCTTGTACGCTATGCAGATTTGTTCAAAGTTAGAGAAAAAATCAACAACTACATGGAGGTACTACTGTGAAACTCGGTTTTTCAAATGGGCAACAGTTCAAGGCTAAGGTGCGTAACCTTGCCAAAGAAAAGCAGATAGATCCCCAAATATTGATGCAAGAAGTGGCATTAGACGAGATTGTGGATCGTATTTCTCGTTCTCCTTACCGGGATAACTTGATTCTCAAAGGCGGGTTTTTAATCGCGTCAATGCTAGGTGTTGATACGCGAGCGACGCGTGACGTTGACACCTCGGTTAAGGGTCTACCGGTAACAAAAGAGGAAATCCTCAAAGTGTTTACGGACATCGCTGATATGAACGAGCCAGACAGCGACGTGACAATCAGAATAGCTAAGATTGACGATATTCGTGTCGCGGCAGATTATGCCGGGTTTCGCATTCATATCGAGGCAAAAATCTACAACAGCGTCGTAGATACGAAGATTGATGTTTCAACGGGGGATATAATCACGCCTCGAGAAATTTCATGGCATCATCACACAATCTTTAATGACCAAGACATCATGGTTATGGCCTACAATATGGAGACCATTCTTGCCGAGAAACTCGAGTCCATGGTTGTTCGGCAAGAACTTAATTCACGTATGAAAGACTTCTACGACCTGTATCTGTTCGATAAGGTGCAACGGCAGAATATCAATTTCAAAGTCTTAAAGGATGCGTTGCAGGCGACAGCTGAGCTTCGGGGCTCGGAGGCGCTTTTGCCGCGATACGTGGAGATTATCACGGCGTTGCGTGGGTCTGTGCTATTGAAACAGCGCTGGGAAAAGTACCGAGTGGCCTACGTATACAGTGAGAACGTTACTTATGAAGCCACATGCGATGCTGCATTAGATCTGGTGAACGAGATCGGATTACCATAAAATTACTCCTCGTCACCTTCATCTGCGACGTTGGTGTAAGTCATCATCAGGCCACCATTGTCGTCAGTAGTGACGTTGAACCAAAAGCGCTTCGGAAAGTGATCAGCGGTCAGTCCGCCGGGAGCGCCCATCCAGATCCTTGAATCTGGATACTCGCGGGCGTGCATTGCCATCCATTCAAGTTGGTCTTCCGCGTCTTCGTCAGACTGAAAAGGTACATTTTCGTGAAAATCGTTGAGGAATTGCGTGCGGTTTTCGATTTTGACATCAGTGCTCATTTGGCACCTCCTGTTCTGTTGAGGTTGCAGGTACGATATTGGCTGCGGCACCAATTTCGGTGAGGAAGTCATAGCCGCGCGGTACTAGTGGTGTGTAAAATTCAGAGATCACGCTACCGCCAGTGTCAACATAGCCGCGTCCCTTGATTGGTTTTTGGAAGAAGTCCTTGTTGGTTTCGCCGAACATCATGGAATAGCCCAACTCACTCATGCGCCCAAGCGCAACACGGAACATAAACTGGTCTCTGATCCCATCGCCCAGATATTTTGCGTCAGGTCGTTGGCAAGCCAACACGAGAAAGAAGCCAGCTTGGCGCCCAAGCATGACAATCTGCTTGAGTTTGGACATGACTTGCATGGCATCGCGGCCAAGCATATCCATAAAGGCGACATATTCATCAAAAATCAGAAAATGGGCGGG
>NZ_AYZJ01000009.1:0-73765 GCF_001436615.1 Lacticaseibacillus camelliae DSM 22697 = JCM 13995 | reverse complement strand
CAAAAAAAGCCCCACAATCATTAGACACTTTGTCTAACAATTGTAGGGCACTTCAATCGTGGGTGGTGAGCGCTTTTATTCGTTTAACCAGGAACACCACCTGTAAGATTTATTAAATTATGGTTGGGAAAGCGCGTGATTGGTCAGGGCTGCGCCGGACCGCGAGTCGTTTATGCTATAATGCAAGGGATTAGAAAATCGGACTTGTAAGGAGAGAACGTCTTGCTTGGATTAGGCACAAAAAACATCGGAATCGACCTCGGCACAGCGAACACCCTCGTGTACGTTGACGGCAAGGGCATCGTGACTAACGAACCTTCAGTGGTCGCAAAAAACACACAAACAGGGGAAATCATTGCGGTGGGTGAAGAAGCCCGCGCGATGATCGGCCGCACCCCAGCTGACATCGACGCCATTCGGCCGATGAAAGACGGCGTGATCGCGGATTACGACACTACCGCAGCCATGCTGAAGTACTTCATGAACAAGGCGCTTGGTGGCAAGAACAATCACCCGCTGGTCATGATTTGCGTGCCCAGCGGCGTCACCGAAGTGGAGAAGCGCGCGGTGATCGACGCGGCCAAGGTGGCCGGCGCCAAAGAGGCTTACGTCATTGAAGAGCCATACGCCGCTGCCATTGGGGCGGGTCTGCCAGTGATGGATCCGACCGGCTCCATGGTGGTGGATATTGGCGGTGGCACCACCGACGTGGCCACCATTTCACTTGGCGGGATCGTCTCCAGCCGCTCGATCCGCATGGCCGGCGACAAAATCGACGAGGCCGTGATTGCCTACATTCGGGCCAACTTCAATCTGCTGATTGGGGAACGCACCGCCGAAGAAATCAAGATCCAGCTGGGTTGCGCTTCGATCGAAGAGGCCAAGAAGCTGGACGGCATGACGATTCGCGGCCGTGATTTGCTGACCGGTCTGCCTAAGACCCAGGACATCACGGCAGTCGACGTCGCCAACGCCATTCAGGAAACCGTCCAGGCCATCATCGAAGCCATTAAGGACACCCTCGAAGAGACATCGCCGGAAATTGCCGCCGATGTGATCGATCACGGAATCGTGCTGACAGGCGGCGGCGCGCAGCTGAAGTCGCTTGACTCAGTGATCTCCGACGCGACCAAGGTGCCTGTGTTTGTGGCGCAAGATCCGCTGGAATGCGTGGCCATCGGTACTGGGGAATCCCTCAAGAACATCGATGTACTGAAGAAGCACTGATCCATGCAGGCAGCTGCAACCAGTGGCCGGTCCGCTAGTTTTATTGGGCCGGCTTTTTCGTTGAGAAGACCAAAAGGAGCGACTCATGCAAAAGTTCTTTTCTAACAAAAAACTGATCGTCTTGATGGTCGCCTTGTTGGTCAGTGTGGGGCTGATGTTTACCTCAATGTCAGTGCGGAACAACAAGAACACCCCACCATTAGTGCAGCAGATCGGCAATGACATCGTTGGCATCGGTGGGCGCATCGTGGCCGCGCCAGGCAATTTTGTGAAGTACGGGCTCGATGACGTCAACGACCTGCTGAACACGTATCAGGAGAACCGGTTGCTAAAGGCGCAGGTGTCCACCCTCGCGCAAACCAAGGTGACCAACCAGACGCTGCAGGCGGAGAACCGCTCGCTAAAAAAGCAGCTCAAGCTTGATGCCACGCTGACGGATTACTCACAGATCACGGCGACGGTGATGATGCGCAGCCCCAGCGACTGGCGCAACATTGTGGTGATCAACAAGGGCCAAGGTGCCGGGGTTGCCAAGGGGATGCCGGTCATGGCCGGCTCGGGATTGGTTGGCCGCGTGGTCGAGGTTGAGAAGACCAACGCCAAGGTTGAAATGATGACCACAGATAACAAGTCGGCCGATCGGTTCGCCGCGCAGATCACGACGAGTAACGGCAGTATCGTCAACGGGGTGATCTCCAGCTACAGTGCCGCCAAAAACGAGCTGGTGCTGGGTCAGGTCAGCACCGAAGACAACATCAAAAAGGGCCAGCGTGTGGTCACTTCGGGGCTCGGCGGCAGCACGCCGAAAGGCCTGTTTATCGGCACCGTGGCCTCGGTGGCCAAGGACGACTTCGGCCTGGCGAACACGGTGTACGTGAAGCCTGCGGCCAACTTCAACGACTTGTCCGTGGTGACTGTGATCAACCGGACCATCAAGGGTGAGTAACATGCTGAAGGAAAAAAAGTTTACCAAGCACGGCTGGGTCCTGCTTTTGCTGCTGGTGACTCTGCTTTTGGACGGCGTCATCGCGCAGGTTTTTGCGCAGTTCGTGATGGCGCCGACCTTCACCGGCGTGCCGCAGCTGACGCTGATCGCGCTGATCATGACGGCCCTGCTGCTGCCGGAAGAAATTTACATTGTGGCAATTGCCGCGGTGTTTGGCCTGATTTTCGATAGCTACTACACCGGAATGCTTGGGGTCAACGCGCTGCTGTGGCCGCTGCTGATTTACGTGGTGCGGCAGCTGCGGCCGGTGGTACCCAAATCCCCGTTTTACATTGGGGCCGTGGTCGTCATTGTGCTGACGGTGTTCACGCTGGCCAATTACGCGGTCAACCGGTTCCTGGGGTTTGCCCAGGTCAGCACGATCACGCTGATCGCCAACCACATCGGGCCCAGCCTGATCGTGAATCTGGTTTTATTTGCGCTTGCGTATTTGCCTTTGCGCCAGATATTGATAAACTTAAGGATAGATTAAAGTTGGGGGTGTACGCATGGACGCAGTCACGCTGAAGGGGCGTAAAAGTGGGTTTGAGCTGCAGCTGGCATCAGAGGCTTCGCTGGATGAGGTCGTTGCGTCGTTGACCACGCTGCTGGCACGCGTGGCCGGAGACACCAAGGACCAGAGCAATGTCGATTTTGTGCTGGAAACCGGGGACCGGCTGCTCAATGAGGCCCAGGCTAAAGCGGTGCAGGCGGTGTTTGACGCCTATCCGCAGTTTGAAATCAAGACCATCCATGCGGACGTGGCGGCCATCGAACCGCTGCGGGCCCACTTTGAGGCGAAGGCCACTCACTTAGTCGGCGGGATCCTGCGCTCCGGCCAGGAGGCGGATTACACTGGTGACGTGCTGTTCTTGGGCAACCTCCACCGTGGCGCGACGCTGCGCACCACCGGCAGCATTTTTGTGATGGGGACCGTCGAGGGTCTGCTGATCGCCGGTGCGTTGGGCGATCAGGCGGCCGTCATTGTGGGCGACATCAGCCGCGCCGCGCAGATCCGCATCGCAGACACCTTGGAGATCATTGACAAGAATTCTTACACCGCGCAGACCACCTCTTACATCGATGACCTGCACGCCTTAGTGCACGGCAAGGTGCCGGAACTGAGCAAGTTGCGGCCAAAACTGTTCCGGAAACTGGAGGAAATGTAATGGGTACTTCTTTGGTTGTCACTTCAGGCAAAGGCGGTGTCGGTAAAACGACGACCACGGCCAACATCGGGACTGCACTGGCACTGCAGGGCAAGAAGGTGTGCCTGATGGATCTGGACATTGGGCTGCGCAATCTTGACGTGGTCTTGGGCCTGTCCAACCGGATCATTTACGACATTGTTGACGTGGCCAGCGGGCGTGCAAAGGTGCACCAGGCGCTGATTAAAGACAAGCGGTTCGACGATAAGCTCTATGTCCTCCCTGCCGCGCAGAATGCAGAGAAGGATTCGCTTGAACCGGACCAGGTCAAGGCCATTGTAGATGAGTTGCGGCCGGAATTTGATTTTTTAATTTTGGATTCGCCGGCCGGCATTGAGCAGGGCTTCCGCAACGCTGTCGAAGGCGCAGACGGGGCAATCGTCGTCACCACGCCTGAGATTTCCGCGGTGTCTGACGCGGATCGCATTGTTGGCCTGCTGGAGCAACGCGACATGGTGTACCCGCCACGCCTGATCATCAACCGCATCCGCCAGCACATGATGGCGGATGGGCGGTCCATGGACATCGACGAGATCACGCAGCACCTGGGTATTGACCTGCTCGGCATCGTGGTCGATGACGACGGGGTGATCGCCAGCTCCAACAAGGGCGAAACTGTCGTGATGGACCCCGACGACATGGCCAGCCAGGGCTATCGCAACATTGCACGCCGCCTGCTGGGCGAGTCGGTGCCACTGATGAACATTGAGCAGAAAAAAGTTGGTTTTTGGCACAGACTTTTTCATCATCAGGGTTGACATTCATTTTGAAGCAGGTATTATTGCCTTAATCAATTAAAACGTTGAGTGGAAATGGTGAGAAGCAGATCAGCCAAGCGAGTCCGGAGCGGTGAGAGCCGGACGTGATCATTCTTGCCTCACATCCATGAGTGCCTGATTGAACTCAGTAGGTCAGGCCGGTTGGGCTCGTTATCGCCGTGGTTGAAAAACTACATGAGACCGGTTCGGTGACGAAGCGGTGAGCATGAGGTGGCACCGCGGCATTCAAGTCGCCCTCATTCAGACAGCAGTCTGAATGGGGGTGTTTTTGTTTACCGCCAGCCCCGAGTTTTTCAACCACGTGAGGACCAGTCGGTGACGGCTGGTCGAAATGAGGTGGCACCGCGCGGAAGCGTCCTCAAGCAAAGCTTGAGGATACTTCTGTGTGGTGCTTTTTTATTCAACGTTGAGAAATGTGAGGGAGGAATAATCATGAGTTACATCAATTCGATTCTGCCGGCGTTAATGGACGGCGTCAAAATGACGTTGGGGGTCTTCTTCCTGACGCTGATCGGGGCCATCCCGCTGGGGATGCTGGTGTCAGTGGGGTTGATCCAGCGCGGCAAGAACATTCTCGCCAAGGCCGGTAAGGCGATTCTGTCCGCCTACATCTGGGTGTTTCGCGGCACGCCGCTGCTGCTGCAGTTGATTTTCGTGTTCTATGGCCTGCCGCTGATCGGCATTGTGTTTGACCGCTTCTCGGCCGTCATTTTCACCTTCATCCTCAACTACGCGGCGTACTTCGCCGAGATCTACCGCGGCGGATTCGGCGCCGTTGAGGAGGGCCAGTTCGAGGCCGCAACGGTGCTGAACATGACGCGCTGGCAAACGCTGCGCTACGTGGTCATTCCCCAGGTCCTAAAGATTGTCCTGCCGTCCATGGGCAACGAGGTGATCAACCTGGTCAAGGATTCCAGCTTGGTTTACGTCATCGGCCTGGGCGACCTGCTCCGCGCCGGCGAAGTGGCCACGTCTCGCGATGTCACGCTGGTGCCACTGGTCCTGGTCGCCGTCATTTACCTGGTGATGACGCTGCTGCTCACGCTGCTGCAGCGCCGCGTCGAAAAGTCATTCAGCTACTACAAGTAGGCAGGGGGTAAGCACATGTTAGAGCTTAAAAATATTTCCAAACGCTTCGGTGATCAGGTCGTCCTGGATAATCTAAGTGTCACCATTGAAGATCAGAAAACACTGGCGATCGTCGGCCCCAGCGGTGCCGGCAAGACCACCTTGCTGCGTATTATCGCCGGCCTGACTCCGGCTGACAGCGGCAGCTTCACTTACAATGGTCAGCCGACCACCGCCGCCGAGCTGCGTAAGCAAGGTGTCATTGGCGTCGTCTTCCAGGGCTTCGAGCTTTTCCCTAACCTGTCCGTGCTGAAAAACATCACACTGGCCCCGACACTGCAAGGGGTCAGCGCGGCAGCGGCGCAGAAGCACGCGCGCAACCTGATGGACCAGTTGGACCTAGAGGCGCAGGCCAACGCTTATCCTTACTCCCTGTCGGGTGGTCAGAAGCAGCGGGTCGCGATCGCCCGGGCGCTGGCCTTGGATCCGAAAATTCTGCTTTACGACGAGCCGACCTCGGCGCTGGATCCCAACCTGCGCCAGTCGGTGGCAGACCTGATTGCCAGCGTCAAGCAGCAGGGCATGACTCAGGTCGTGGTTACGCATGACATGGAATTTGCCAAGATGGTGGCGGACGCGACGCTGACGGTGGCCAAGCAGGGGAGTGAGTCGAATGAAGCGTAAGTGGTTAACGATCCTGTTGACGCTGCTGGCTGGGTTCACCTTAGTGCTCGGCGGCTGCGCCCGCACCGAGCAAAAAAACTCCTGGCCGCGCATCAAGCAGGATAAAAAAGTGGTCGTCGGGTTGGACGATAGTTTTGTGCCGATGGGTTTTCGCCAAAAGAACGGCACTGTGGCCGGCTACGACATCGACCTGGCGCGGGCGCTGTTCAAGCTGTACGGCGTGAAGGTCAGCTTTCAGACGATTGACTGGTCCATGAAGGAAACCGAGCTGCGCAACCAAACCATCGATCTCATCTGGAATGGGTACACCGTGACGCCGGAGCGCCAAAAGCAGGTCGCCTTTTCTCAGGAGTACCTGAAGAATCACCAAGTCCTGGTCACCAAGCGGGCGGACCACATCAACTCATTTGCCGACATGAAAGGTAAGGTCGTCGGCGCGCAAAGTGAAAGCAGCGGCGCCTCGGACATTGACGCGCAGCCGAAGAAGCTCAAAGACCTGATTAAAAACCGCGAGCCGGTCCTGTACGACACCTTTGATAACGCCTTTCTGGACCTCAATGCCGGTCGCATTCAGGGCATTGTGATCGACGAGGTTTACGCGAATTACTACATTGCCCACCAAAAAGACCCGAGCGCCTACAAGGTGATTCAGGGCACTTATCCGGCTGAGGACTTTGCGGTTGGGATGCGTAAGAGTGATAATGAGCTCAGAGATAAAATCAACACCGGCTTGAAGACGCTCAAAGCCAACGGCACTTTGAAGAAGTTAAACGAGAAGTGGTTTGGGGTGGCTTCGGTCGATTAGTGGGGAGTTTCTAGTATGTGGCTCACGACCATTGCCATCATCATTATTGTGATCAACGCAACCGCGGCCATTATCACCGTGTTCCGGCAGCCCCGGGACATTGCGGCGACATGGGCGTGGTTGTTGGTGCTTTTGCTGCTGCCGGTCATCGGGTTCATCTTGTACTGGTTCTTCGGCCGCAAGCTGTCAACCAACAAACTGAACTCACTGGCGACTCAGCAGCGCTTGGGGATCGACCAGATGGTGGCCTCGCAGCAGGAGGCCGTCACAATCAGTCAGGAAAGTGGCGCGGCCTCGCCGTTTGCGGGCGCGCCGGAGCTCGTGCGGACGCTGCTGCAGGCTGACGGGGCGCTCATCACGACCATGAATCGGGTCCGGCTGCTGTTCAACCGCCAGGATTTTACTAAGGCCTTGTTCGCCGACCTGCGGACCGCGACGCACCACATTCACATTGAGGCTTATACCATCGAGCCGGACGGGGTGGGCAAAGCGCTGGTGCAGCTGCTGACCCAAAAGGCTGAACAAGGAGTGCGGGTGCGCGTGATCTACGACACCTTTGGCTCGCACCGACTGAACCGCGCGTTCTGGCGGCCGCTGGTGCAGGCCGGTGGGCAGGTCGAGCCGTTTTTGGCCACGCGACTCGGCCGAGCCAACCTGCGCATCAACTTTCGCAACCATCGCAAGATCACGGTGATCGACGGGCAAGTGGCTTACATGGGCGGGTTTGACATCGGCAGTACCAGCCGCAAGCTGGCCATCACGCGCGACACGCAGCTGCGGCTCACCGGCCAGGCAGTCGCCTCGCTTCAGGCGCGCTTCTTCATGGATTGGAACACTACTGCCAAGATCAAAAAGGTCCACTTCCAAAAGGCGTACTTCCCCGATCCTGCGGACAACGGCCGCACCACCATGCAAATCGTCGGCGGTGGGCCGGAGCAGAAACTGGAGGCCATCAAACTGGGGGACCTGCGACTGTTGGCGTTGGCCAAGCGGCGCATTTGGGTGCAATCCCCGTTCTTTGTGCCGGATGATTCACTGCTGGACGCCCTGGTGCTGGCGGCGCAGTCCGGTATCGATGTGCGGGTGATGGTGCCGGTGCACACGAATCAGCCGATGATGGCCAAGGCGACAGAATTTTACCTGAACCAGCTGGTGAAAGCCGGCGTGCGCGTGTACCGCTACCAGGCGGGGTTCCTGCACAGCAAGGCGATCATCGTCGATTCCCAGTACCTGATGACCGGCTCCCCCAACCTGGATGTGCGCTCGTTTAAGCTCAATTTTGAGATTGCCGCCTTCATTTACGACCAGACCCTGGCCGAAATGGTAGAGCGCCAGTTCAAACTTGATATGGCGCAGGCGACGCCGTACACGTACGCGATGGTCAAAAACCAGTCCCACGCCAGTCAGCTTGGGGCGGACCTGGCGCGGCTGTTTGCCCCGATCCTGTAGCCCTTACTTTTTGACAATGTGGGCTCGCTTGCTATAATGATGGGGCACAAGCAAAATTGTGCTCTAACAAAATAGTGGTGGGACCAACGCAAAGGGGAGCCATTGGCTGAGAGTGGGCAGTTGCCCAGACCCTTCGAACCTGTTCGCTAATACGAGCGTAGGAATTGCGGTGTCGAGAAATCGACCTTCTTTGTGGCGGATCCTGACCCAAAGGAGGATTTTTTATGGCCAAATCGAACTCACGTGTCTTGATCTTGGTGGAAATCGCGGTGATTGCCGCGTTTGCCATGGCGCTGGAGTACGTCCCGCACAAAACCGGGATCTCCAGTATTGAAATGTCTTACGGTGTGATCCCAATCACGGTGCTGGCGCTGCGGCGTGGAACCGGCGCCGGGATGGCAGCCGGGCTGACCTGGGGCGTGCTTGATATCATGCTGATCGGCTTTGGTGAAGGGTCTGTCCTGAACCCAATTCAGGGTTTTCTGGAGTACCCGATTGCCTTTGCCGTCGCCGGGTTGGGCGGGCTTCTTTACGGCCGCTTTCAAGCCGCGCTGAAGGCCGGTAACAACCGCGAGGCCATGGGCCTGGCGTGGGGCGCTGGCCTGATCGGCGTCTTAGCCAAGTACTTCTGCCACTTTCTGGCGGGCTGGGTCTTTTGGGGCTCATACGCGCCAAAGGGCACACCGGCATGGCTCTACTCGCTGGTCATCAACGGCGGGTCGGCAGTGGCGACCGGGATCTTGACCATCATCGTCATTTCCGTGCTGGTCACCACCGTTAAGAAACCGTTGTTTGAGCCGAAGGATGGCAGACAGCTGCTGTCCCAGCACTAATTCAACCCAAAAAAGTAGCGGGTCTGCATTTTGCAGACCCGCTTTTTTGATATCAGGTTAAAAGACATTCATCGCTGACAACCCAACGACTAGGGCACCAAGGATGGTGACGATCAGCATCGCCCATGTCGCAATGTAGGTGACCCACCAGAATTTTGAGCGTTTCTCTTTCACCTTAATCACCACCTTTGACCAATCTACCGTGCTGTGCTTTACCCGAGTAGTTTACCCGTTTTGGCCAGGCGCTTCAACCGAATTTTCGTGCCCAAGGGGGTAAAATCGAGTATAGTCTTAAGGTAAAGGAAGTGATGAACATGCTGATCGGGATCATTTTACCGCTCGCCGGTCTGGCCGTTTGGCTGGTCTGCCGCGCCTTGCAGTTTCACTCCCGGCTGTTGCCGTTTTTGGTTGCCGGTCTGGAACTGCTGGGCGTCGCGAACTTGGCCAACGCCAAGGCCCCGAACACGATTTGGGTCGCACTGTTCACCACAACGGCCATCGCCATCCTTTTGATCATTTACTTTGTGGTCCGAGATTACGATTTGCTGTTTGCCCGTTATTTCACGACCTTGGGCCGGGTCCTCATCCTGGCGGCCACCGTTTGGTGGGTGGCGGCCATTTTGCTCTCGTTTTAGGGCCTGGCCCCCACTGGTGATCCACCTGTCCCCACCTGCTGTAAACCGCAGCAGATGGGGATTTTTTAGTACACGCAGGGAATCGTGGGGTGCTTTTTCAAATTGTCAAGCAGATTTTGTGGGAGTTGGTGGTGAGGAGTGGGTGATTGTGGTAGACTGAATTTAATGTTGGAAAGGAGGCGTTGTCCATGCTGATGGGAGAATTCCATCACAGTATCGATGCGAAGGGCCGGCTAATTATTCCGGCCAAGTTTCGCGCCGATCTCGGCAGTGATTTTGTGCTGACGCGCGGCATGGACGGCTGCCTGTTCGGCTATCCGATGAGTCAGTGGCAGAAGCTGCAAACTCAGATTGAGGCGTTGCCCTTGACCAAAAAGGATGCCCGGACCTTTTCACGGTTCCTGTACTCCGCCGCCACTGAGTGTGAGCTGGACAAGCAGGGCCGAGTCAACATTCCCAAGCCGCTGAGCCAGCACGCGGGGCTAGATAAAGCGTGTGTGCTGGTAGGCGTCTCCGACCGCATCGAAGTCTGGAGCGAGGAACGGTGGACCAGCTTCACCGCCAGCGCCGAGGACAGCTTCGATGATATTTCCGAAAATCTGACCGACTTTGGACTGTGAGCGCGATGACAGAATTTAAACATGAAACCGTGTTATTAAAAGAGGCCACCGACAACTTGGCCATCGATCCTACCGGTATCTACGTCGACGCGACGCTGGGCCGCGGCGGTCACACCAGGCGAATCTTGAGCCAGCTGACATCCGGCCAGCTATACGCGTTCGACCAGGACCAGGCTGCCATCGACGCCGTGCAGGCGCAAGGCGTGCCGGCAAACCTTCACCTGCTTCACCGCAATTTTCGCGAATTGGACGAGGCGCTGGCCGGCGAAGGCGTTACTGCAGTCAACGGGATCTTATACGACCTCGGCGTGTCCAGCCCTCAGTTCGACGATTCCAGGCGCGGCTTTTCCTACCGCTTCGACGCGCCGCTGGATATGCGCATGGACCAAAGCCAGGCGCTTTCGGCGCGGGTGATCGTGAACGAGTGGTCTTACCAAGAGCTGGTACGGATCTTCACCCGCTACGGTGAGGAGCGCTTCGCCAAGTCCATCGCTCGGAAAATCGAGCAGGCCCGGGCGACCAAGCCCATCGAAACCACGTTTGAGCTGGTCGACCTGATCAAGGCCGGCATTCCGGCCAAGGCGCGGCGGACCGGCGGCCATCCGGCCAAGAAGGTGTTCCAAGCCATTCGCATCGCCGTCAACGACGAGTTGGGGGCCCTCGAAGCGTCACTGACGCAGGCCTTGCAGCTGGTCAAGCCGGGCGGCCGCATCAGCGTGATCACGTTCCAGTCCTTGGAAGACCGCCTCGTGAAGACGATGTTTAAGGAGCAAACGACAGTGCAAGATTTGCCGCAGGGCTTGCCGGTGATTCCACCGGAGGCCCGGCCGCATTTTAAATTAATCAATCGCAAACCGATTCTCCCAAGCGAGGCGGAACTAATCGCCAATCACCGGGCGCACAGCGCAAAGCTGCGGGTGGTCGAGCGCGTATATTGAAGGGGTGCTCAAGATGGTGGATAACACAGCAAGACAGCTAGACATGGTGGAACCAAAGCGGCGCGAGACGCCGCACGTTCAGCCGCACGTAAAACCTGCAGCGAAGCCGAGCACTAAAGTGGCTTTCTCGCCACTGGAGCGGCTGCTGATGGTGTTCGTGGGAATGGTCGCCGTGGGGTTTTGCCTGTGTTATCTGACCGCATCGATGCACTTGGCCAATCTGACCCGGACTTACCAGAACGTTCAAAATCAGGTGACTGTACAAAAGCGCGTGATCGCCGATGACAAGCAGACGGTCGGCGAACTGTCCAACTCAGATCGGCTCAACAGTTATGCCAGTGCTCACGGTTTTGCTGTGATCGAAGGTAATATTAAACATGCGGTGAAGTAGGCTTATGAAAAAGAAAACGAATAAACGACAAATGCGCGCCCGGCACCCCGAGCGCAATCGGCAACGGTTCGGGATCTTCCTGTTCTGGCTCAGCCTGGTTGCGCTGCTGGCGTTCGTTTGTCGTTTTGCGTATGTGGCCGTTGTCGGCTCGGTCGATTCCAAACATCTCGCGGCGTATCGCGCCTCTCAGTACGCGCGCAAAACCGCGCTGCAGGCCAAGCGTGGCAGCATCGTCGACCGCAACGGCCAAGCAATCGCCGAAGATGCGTCGACCTACACCATTTACGCCATCATCGATCAAAATTACACTCAGAACGGCAAGAAACTATACGTGAGCGATAAGGCCAAGACGGCGGCGGTGCTTGCCAAATATCTGCCGCTTTCTGAGGCCAAGATCCTGGCTTACTTGAACCCGAAGAAGAAGACTTTTCAAGTCGAATTCGGCGCGGCCGGCACCCGGCTGTCGTTGTCGACCCGCAAAGAAATCGAAGCAGAACACCTGCCAGGGATCCATTTCACCGACAGCCCTTCCCGGTTGTACCCGAACGGGGTGTTTGCCAGCTACACGGTTGGGCTGACCCAAACCAATGCGACCAACAAGAATCAGCCGCTGGTCGGGGTCATGGGGCTGGAAAAGGAATTTAACGCGCAGCTGGCCGGCACCAATGGCTATCAAACCGCGCAAGTGGACAATTATGGCTATCGACTGCCCAAGGCCAAGGTCAAAACCAAGCCAGCCAAAAATGGCGGGACGGTCAAAAGCACGCTGGACTCTTCTTTGCAGTCGTACCTTGAGACGTTGCTGGCCAGTGTCCAAACCAAGTACAAGCAAGCCTCAGTCACCGGGGTGGTCATGAACGCCAAAACCGGCGAGATCCTGGCGGCGGGCCAGCGTCCGACCTTCGATCCCAGCACGATGGAAGGCCTTGAGCAGGGTTCGTCCTGGCAGAACATGCTGGTGGAAGACACATACGAACCCGGCTCGGTCATGAAGGTCTTTAACTTGGCTGGCGCAATTCAAAGCGGGACGTTCCAACCGAACACCTACTACAATTCCAGCGGCGTGAAGGTCGCAAGCACCACGATCCATGACTGGAACCACGTTGGCTTCGGCGAGATTCCGTTTTCGCAGGCGCTGCCGCGTTCTAGTAACGTTGGGTTTGTCCACATTGTGCAGCAGATGGGTGAGGCCAACCAGGCCAAGACCCTAAAGGACTTTGGGTTTGGCCAAAAAACCGGGATCACGCTGCCGAATGAGGCCACTGGCGGCTACAACCTGAGCAACGCGGTGACCCGCGCCGTGATGGGTTACGGCCAAAGTATCAATGTGACGCAGATGCAGATCCTTCAGGCGGCGACTGCGATTGCCAACAAGGGCACGATGGTGCAGCCGCGAGTGGTCACCAAAGTCACTGATCCTGACGGCAAAGTGATCAATTACAAGCGGAAGGTGGTGGGTCACCCGATTTCTGCGACAACGGCGGAGACCGTGCTGGATGAAATGCGCGACACCATCAACAAGCCATATGGCACCGGGGTGACCTACAAAATTGCCGGCGCCGACGTGGCGGCGAAAACCGGGACGGCGAACATTGCCAACCCGAAAGGCGGGTACCTGCCCGGTGAGACCAACCAGCTGCACAGTCTGTTGGCAATGGCCCCGGCCAGTGACCCACAATTTATTGTTTATTTAACCTTGAAGCAGAACACCGCTATGACGACCCCGGCGGTCAATGTGCTGAACACGATTTACCACCCGCTGATGACTCGGCTGCTGGCACTTGACGCCGGCAATACAGCGACGCCTGCGGCCGAAACGGTGACCGTGCCAGCAGCGGTGAACGACTCGCTGACTGCGGCCACGGCGGCCCTGAACAAAAAAGCGCTGACCGCCTCCGTGGTCGGGACCGGTAACCGGATCGTCCAGCAGCTGCCGGCAGCGGGCACGCAGGCCCTGCGCTCGGCGCGGGTGGTGCTGCTCACCAACGGGGCAATGACCATGCCGGACGTTTCTGGCTGGTCTAAGAGTGATGTGTTAAAATTGGCCCAGTTAACGGGCAAAAAGTTTAAGTTACAAGGCGCCGGATACGCGTCTGCGCAGAGTCTCAAGGCTGGCAGTTTGCTTGGGACTGGCACGGTGACCGTGACTTTTCAGAAAACTGACTAATTAACGAAGGTAGGAGACCAATGCAATTCACTGAGATGCTGATCCCGATGGTCGCGGCGTTTGCGATCACCGTGATCCTGATGCCGCTGTTTATCGGTTACATGCGGATGAAAAAAGAGGGCCAAACGATCCGTGAGGTCGGCCCGAAGTGGCACAAAAAGAAAAATGGGACTCCGACCATGGGCGGCATGGTCTTCATCTTGGCCATTGTAGTGGCCGCCATTTTCACCGGCTGGTGGCAGCACCAGCTGACCCTCAGCGTCTGGGCCGGGCTGTTCATCCTGGTCCTTTACGGGGCGTTGGGATTTTGGGACGATTTCATCAGCGTTGAGCTGCACCGCAACATGGGCCTAAAGGCCTGGCAGAAGCTGCTGGGCCAGATCGTGGGCGGCGCAGTTTTTCTGACCGCGTACTTCCATGAGGGGTTTCCGACGGTGCTGCCGCTGTTTGGCTATCAGCTGAACGTGGCCTGGGTCTTCGCGGTGTTTGCGTTGTTCTGGCTGGTGGGCTTTTCCAACGCGGTCAACTTGTCTGATGGCCTGGATGGGTTGGTGGCGGGGCTGTCGATGATCGCCTTTGCGGCCTACGCCGTGCTGGCGGTGCACGATGGCCGGACAGATGTCCTGATTCTCTGCCTGGTCACGATTGGCGCGATGGTCGGCTTTTTCCTGTTTAACCACAAGCCGGCCAAGGTGTTCATGGGCGACACCGGGAGTCTCGCCTTGGGCGGTTTGATCGCCGTGATTGCGCTGCTGCTCGACCGGCCGTGGTCGCTGCTGCTGATCGGGATCGTGTTTGTCTGCGAAACCGCTAGCGTGATCCTGCAGGTCGGTTCGTTCAAGCTGTTTCACCGGCGCATTTTTAAGATGGCCCCGATCCACCACCACTTTGAGCTGCTCGGCTGGTCTGAGTGGAAGGTCGACACCGTGTTCTGGCTGGTCGGTCTGATTGGTGCGGTATTGTATCTGGTTTATGCACTGGCCTAGCGCCGTGCAAGTTAAGTAAACCCGGCCGCCGCCGGGATATATAGGGAGCGTAAGTGGTTGCTGAATAATTCGGATTATAAGAACAAAAAAGTGTTGGTTTTGGGCCTGGCCAAAAGTGGGGTCAGTGCTGCTAAACTACTGCATCGGCTCGGCGCTTTGGTGACGGTGAACGATAAGCAAAAGTTTGATGATAATAAAGACGCGCAAGCCTTGCTGGACGAAGGCGTCACGGTCATTACCGGCAGTCACCCGGTCGAGCTGCTCGACGAAGGCTTTTCGCTAATGGTCAAAAACCCCGGCATTCCCTATTCCAATCCCATGGTGGTGCGGGCCCAGCAGTTGGGCATTCCCGTGATCACCGAGCCGGAACTGGCTTATTCGGTGTCCGACTCGACCTGGGTCGGGGTCACCGGCAGCAACGGCAAGACCACCACGACGACGCTGATTGGCCTGATGCTGAACGAGCGGGAGACTGCAGGTCACGCGTATGATGCCGGCAACATCGGCATTCCGGTCACCGGTGTGGTGCAAAAAGCCGGCGCCCAGGACACGGTGGTGTGCGAGCTGTCCTCGTTCATGCTGGTCGGGATTCAGAAGCTGCACCCGCACATTGCGGTGCTCACGAACATTTACGAGGCGCACCTGGACTGGCACGGCTCCCGTGAAAATTACGTCAAGGCCAAGATGCGCATCACAATGAACCAGACCAAAGACGACTTTTTCATCATGAACTGGGACCTGCCAGAGATGCACGAGCTGGCCAAGCAAAGTCCTGCGACCGTTGTCCCGTTTTCCCGCAAAGGGGCAACAGGCGCACGCGCCACGCTGACCGCCGGCTGGCTGTGCTTTGACGGGGAGCAGCTCATGAAGGCCGACGAGATGCAGATCCCAGGCGACCACAACATTGAAAATGCGCTGGCTGCCATTGCCGCCGCCAAGCTGAGCGGCACGCCGAATGCAGCCATTGTCGACGTGCTGCACCGCTTCACCGGGGTTAAGCACCGCATTCAGTACGTCGAAACGGTAGCCGGCCGTAAGGTTTACAACGACAGTAAGGCCACAAACGTCGAGGCCAGCACCGTGGCCCTGAACGCGTTCAAGCAGCCGATCGTCCTGCTGGCCGGCGGACTGGATCGGCACCTGCCGATGGATGACCTGTTGCCGCTGATCAAGCAGCACGTTCGCGCGATGGTCACGTTTGGCGAAACCGCGCCGCTGATGGAGGCTCTGGCAAAGCAGGCCGGCATTCCATTCACCCGGACTGATAATGTCAAAACGGCCGTACCGATTGCCTTTGCTGCCAGTCAGCCCGGCGATGTGATCCTGCTGTCGCCGGCCGCGGCCAGCTGGGATCAGTACCCGAACTTTGAAGTGCGCGGGGATGAATTTATTGACGCAGTGACTCAGTACGCTGAGAAAAAAGGGTAAATTATGCGACTGATGATTTCAGGCGGCGGCACTGGTGGGCACATTTATCCGGCGTTGGCCTTGATTCAGCGCCTGCAGGAACGCGGTATGCTGGACGCCGTCATGTATGTCGGCACCGCCAAAGGCCTTGAAAGCCGCATCGTGCCTAACGCGAAGATCCCGTTTGAAACCCTTGAACTGCAGGGGTTTAAACGCAAGGTGAGTTTCACAAACGTCAAGATCAACATTCAAACGGTGGAGAAGTTCGTGGGCTCGCTGCGCAAGGCGACCCGCATGATCAAAGACTTTCAACCAGACGTGGTCGTCGGCACCGGTGGGTATGTCTCCGCCGGCGTTTTGTACGCCGCGGCGCGCCACCATGTGCCGACGGTGATCCACGAGCAAAATTCGGTCGCCGGGGTCACCAACAAGTTTCTGGCTCACGCGGTGGACAAAATTGCCATCACGTTCCCGGTCGTTGCCAGTTCCTTCCCGGCTAAAAAAGTGGTCATTACCGGCAACCCGCGGGCCCAGCAAGTGGCTGGGCTCAAGCCCAACGATCGCCTTGCCGACTTTGGGCTGGATCCGCACAAGCGCACACTGCTGATTTTCGGCGGCTCGCGCGGTGCCCCGATGATCAACAAGGCAGCGGTCAACGCGCTGCCAACGTTCGGCGGCGCGGACTTTCAGACGCTGTTTGTCACCGGCACGCGCCATTACGGCACCATCACGAAGCAGATCCGGCAGCTGCCCGCAAACGTCAAGGTCGTGCCGTACATTGACGACATGCCTGGCATTCTGCCGGACGTGACCTTGGTCGTCGGGCGCAGCGGGGCGACCAGCATTGCTGAACTCACGGCGCTGGGGCTGCCCAGTGTGCTGATTCCGAGTCCTAACGTCACGCACAACCACCAGTTCGTCAACGCGAAAAGCCTGGTGGATGTGGGCGCCGCCGAGGTCATCACGGAGCCGGAGCTGGACGCGAACTTTGCCTCGCAGGTGGCGGCCCTAATGGATGACGATTCCAGGCTGTCCCGCATGGCGCAGGCGGCCAAGAAAATGGGCACCCCAGACGCGGCCGATCAGCTGATTGCCGTGCTGGAAAGTGTTCAAAAGCATTAACGCTTGATAGAAGGGAGGCCTGCCGATGGCCTGGCGCAAACACGCAAAACCAAATGATCCGCTTACGCCATGGGAGGCCTACCAGGCCAAACAAAAACGCCGGCCGGAGCGGGCAACCAAGCTCCATTTGCCAGGAGTGGCAACGTTGCGCCGCCGCAAGCGCACGCGCAACCTGGTCCTGCTGCTGACCCCGCTGTTGCTTTTGCTGGCTTTTTTTGGTTATATGGTCTCGCCGCTGGCCAAGGTGCAGCAGGTTTCAGTGGCTGGCACGGTCAACGTGCCAATTCAGACGGTGATCGATGCCAGCGGCCTGTCCGACCGAGTGTTGATCCCGCAGGTGGTGGTCAGCAAGCACAAGTTGGCCGCAAGAATCGAAAAACGAGTGCCGCAGATCAAAACGGCGCGCGTTTCGGTCAGTGCGCTGGATCACGTCACCATTCACGTGGCAGAGCATCAGCCAATCGGGTACGTTGTCACAAAAAAACGTTACCACATGATTTTGGCTAACGGGACGATCATTAAGTCAGGCACCACGACCCCCCTGGATAACTATCCGGTGTTCACCGGCTTTTCTGCAGGCGAGGCCGGCAAGCTCGCCCAGACCCTCAGCCGCTTCCCGGCGGTGGTGCGGCGCACGACCTCAGAGGTCACGGCCAGTCGCGGCGAAGGCAATCCTTACCAGATCACGATGACCATGACCGACGGCAACACCGTGGTTGCCGATTCGCGCACGGTGGCCAAACAAATCAAATATTACCCCAGCATTATCGCCCAGGTGAAGGGTAAGGGGACCGTGGACCTAGAGGTGGGCGCGTATTTTAAGCCTTACAGCAAGTCCACTTCAAAGTAAGCGAAAATGTGCGTTTCGCCGAGATGGCGCCGCAAATCGCAATGTGGTGTGTTAAACTAAATTCAGCGTTATATTTTCTCATCCTACTATAAAAAGGTTGGTAAGGAGGTTCCGGGTCCATGGGAAATCAAGACATTTATGTCGGGCTTGATATCGGGACCACCTCAATAAAAGTGATCGTGGCCGAGCGTGTTCAAGGCCAGTTAAACATTATTGGCGTGGGCAATTCACGCGCGCAGGGGTTATCCCGCGGCGTGATCGTGGATATTGATAAGGCTGCCTCGGCGATTCGTCAGGCGGTGCAACAAGCTTCTGAGAAGGCAAGCATTGAGATCAAAGAGGTCGTGGCCGGGGTGCCGGCCACGATGCTTCAAATCGAGACCGTCTCCGGCATGATCGCGGTGGGCGATCAAAGCAAGGAAATTACGGCCGCTGATGTGAAGGCGGTCGCCTCGGCAGCGCTGGTGCGCAACTTGCCACCGGAGCGCGAGATCCTGTCTTTGACGCCGACTGAGTTCATTGTTGATGGCTTTGACGATATCAAGGATCCGCGCGGGATGATTGGCGTCCGCTTGGAAATGCGCGGCATTTTGTTCACCGTGCCGAAGACTGTGTTACATAACACCAAAAAAGCGATTGAAAAAGCTGGTTTGTCGATCAGGCAGATCGTGGTTGCACCCCTGGCTGAGGCGCGAGTCGCCTTAAGCGATGGCGAGGCAGACTTTGGTACCGTCCTCATCGATTTGGGCGGCGGCCAGTCCACGGCGGCGGTCATTCATGACCACAAGCTGAAGTTGACCACGCTGGACCAAGAAGGCGGTGACTACATCACCAAGGACATCTCGGTGGTGCTGAACACCGGCTTGACCGACGCGGAGAAGCTGAAGCGCGATTACGGCAATGCCGATAGTCAGGCAGCGCCTGAGGGTAATCAGTTCCCGGTCACGGTGGTTGGCCAAACGGAGCCGGTCATGGTGTCGGAGCACTATCTCTCAGAGATCATTGAGGCGCGGTTGACGCAGATCTTTACCCGCCTGAATGAGGCGCTGGCGCAGTCCAACGCCTTGGACCTGCCCGGTGGAATCGTGATCACCGGGGGCACCGCTGCATTGCCAGGCATCGAACCGCTGGCTTCGGACATTTTTCAGCGCAACGTCAAGCGCTACATCCCGGATCAAATGGGGATGCGGCACCCGGCGTTCACGTTGGCGCTGGGCCTGATCACCTACGCGGCGGAAATGACCGATATCGACATCCTGGTTTCCAGCGTCCTGCCGACCCCAACGACCAGTCAGATGGCCGAGGCCGCAGACGCGCCGGTAACGAAAGTGCCAAGCAAACCAAGCAAGGCCGAACCGGACCAAGACAGCGAGAAGAAACCTTCAGCCTTGAAGCGCTTCTTCGGCAACTTCTTCGAATAAACCTTTTTAAGGAGGAACGACAATGGAATTCTCACTGGATACAGATAAAGACACCGGTGCGGTGATCAAGGTCATCGGGGTCGGCGGCGCTGGTGGCAACGCGGTCAACCGCATGATTTCTGAAGAGGTCAAGGGCGTGGAATTCATCGCGGCCAATACCGATGTACAGGCGCTGTCCAACTCGGACGCGGAAACCAAGATTCAGCTTGGGCCGAAACTGACCCGGGGCTTGGGTGCTGGTTCAACTCCTGATGTTGGCCAAAAGGCGGCAGAGGAAAGCGAAGAAGCCATCGAAAACGCTTTGAAGGGCGCCGACATGATCTTCGTTACCTGCGGCATGGGCGGTGGCACCGGGACCGGTGCAGCCCCGGTCGTGGCTAAAATTGCCAAGGACCTTGGCGCGCTGACTGTTGGGGTCGTGACCCGGCCGTTCACGTTTGAAGGGCCCAAGCGCGCAAAGAACGCGGCTGAAGGCATCGCTCAGCTCAAGGAGCAGGTCGACACGCTGGTCATTATCGCGAATAACCGGCTGCTGGAAATCGTCGACAAGAAGACCCCGATGCTTGAAGCCTTCCATGCCGCCGACAACGTGCTGCGTCAAGGCGTTCAGGGCATTTCCGACCTGATCACCAGCCCCGGCTACGTCAACTTGGACTTTGCCGATGTTAAAACTGTGATGGCCAACCAGGGCACTGCCTTGATGGGCATCGGTTCTGCGACCGGTGAGACCCGGACGGTTGAGGCGACCAAGAAGGCCATCTCCAGTCCGCTGCTTGAAGTGTCAATCGACGGCGCCAAGAACGTCTTGCTGAACATCACGGGCGGCCCTGACCTGTCCCTGTTTGAAGCGCAGGACGCCTCGGACATTGTGGCACAGGCGGCAAGTTCCGACGTCAACATCATCTTTGGGACTTCCATCAATGAAGAACTCGGCGATGAGGTCGTGGTCACGGTGATTGCGACTGGGATCGATGATTCAACGATTCAGCAGAACAATGGCCGCGGCAATCGCCGTCAAGTCAATCGTCCGGCTCAGGATGCCAAGGGTAATGGCGCAAAACCGGCCCAAGACGATCCGTTTGGCAACTGGGATCTGCGCCGTGAACCAAAGCGCGACACCCCAAAGCAAAACGGTGATCAGGACGCGGACTTTACAAACGTCAAGAAACAGGAATTCGACATTTTTGAAAGCCAGCCAGAACCGGAAGACGAGAAGAAGCCGGACGACAAGGGTGACGACGACCAGCCGCCATTCTTCAAGCTGCGCCGGCAGTAAACAGGCTGCAAAGCTGAGTGTTTTTAGGCCGACAGCCAGCATAGCGCGGCGCGTTGCCGCTGGTTTTTAGCGGCGAGGCGTTGAGCGTAGCTGGATGCTCGGCCGTTGCTCAGCGTAGCGCGACTAACCAGGCTGCAAAGCTGAGCGCACTTAGGCCGACAGTCAGCCCAGCCTGGCGCATTGCCGCTGGTTTTTGGCGGCGAGGCGTTGGGCGTAGCTGGATGCTCGGGCGTTGCTCAGCATAGCGCGACTCAGCAACATGTCTTTATCAGGGAGGAATTCTCATGGCTTTTGAAAAACTTGGCAGTAAATTCAGCGAGTTCTTTTCGATGGACCCGGATGAGGATGACGCGGCTGAAACGCCTGAGCAGGACACTGCAACGGCGCCAACTGCGGCGCCGACCGCAAATCATCAGAACAAGCCCAAGTACCGCGGCAATAAAGTCGTCGCAATGGGCGATCCGGCCGATAAGACCGCGCGCATTGTGGTTTACGAGCCGCGGATCTACTCTGACGCAAAAGAGATCGGCAACCACCTGCTGAACAACAAGGCGGTGGTGGTCAACTTTGATCAGATCAAGGCCGAGGACGCCACCCGCATTGTTGATTTCCTGACTGGCACGGTGTTTGCCATCAATGGTGAGATCCGGCGGGTCGGCGAGATGATTTTTCTGGTCACCCCAGCGAACTTCCAGATTGATGGCACGCTGGCATCCACGCTGGGCACTGACAGCGACCTTGATATGACCAACTAGGAGGGCGTATGGCGACAGTTCTGTATTGGCTTTTTACGATCATCAATTATGGTCTGTATATTTACATGCTGGCAATGGTCGTGTACGTGCTGATGTCTTGGTTCCCAGGAGCGTGGCAATCGCGCTTTGGCCAGTGGCTGGGCCGGATCGTCAATCCGTTTCTGAATGTTTTCGATTTCATTCCGCCGATTTTTGGTATTGATTTTTCGCCGCTGATTGCGTTTTTTGTCCTTGACCTGGTCCGTTCGGGTCTCGGCACGATATTCAGCGCGATCCTGATGCGGGTGGGCTAACATGGATGCGATTTATCAGCATTTCAGAAAAGAAGAGGCACCGCTGATCGACGAGTTGCAAAGTCAGATCAGCACTGCCGCCACGGAATACCGGCCGGTGTTGACCGATTTTCTTGATCCGCGCCAGATCCATATAGCGCGGACTTTGACCGGCACTAACGGTGACGTTAAGTGCCACGTGTTCGGCGGCTACATCGGCGCGGAGCGCGCCCGGGTGATTTTCGCGCCGGACTACTTTGCCCCTGACCTGATCGACTTCGAGGTGGCCCCACTGGAGATCCATTACCCGGAAAAGTTTGCCGAGCTGCATCACAGCCAGGTGCTGGGAACAGTGGCAAACGCGGGCGTGCGGATGACTGCGTTTGGCGATATCATTACCGATGGCAGCCGGTGGCAGATCTTTACCACCAAAACGATGAGCGACTGGGTCCAGGAGAACATTATTAAGCTTGGCCGCATTAGTGTGCGGCTGGTGCAAGTGGGCCTGGACCAGGTCGTCACGCCGCGCAATGACTGGGAGCCTGCGCAGCTGTCAATGAGCAGCTTGCGGCTGGACAGTTTGGTCGGGCATGCGTTCACGATGTCGCGGGCGCGCGCCAAGGCGTTGGTTGAATAGGCCAAGGTCAGACTGAATTTTGAACTTACGGACCGCCCGGACGCGGCCGTGGGGGAGGCCGACATTGTGTCGGTGCGCGGCTATGGCCGCATTCGCGTCAACGAAGTGCTCGGTGTCAGCAAAAAAGGCAAAGAACGAGTCGCTGTCGACATTATTAAGAAATAGCTGGGAGGGTTCATCATGGCATTAAGTCCACTGGACATACACAATAAGGAATTCAATCACCGCATGCGCGGCCTCGACGAGGATCAGGTCAATGACTTCCTCGCCCAGATCATCAAGGATTACTCCGCTTCGCTCAAGAAGAACGAAGAGATGGAAAAAGAACTCAAGGAACTTCAGGACAAGAACAAGTACTTTAATGATCTGAAGGATGCCTTAAACCAGTCGATCATCGTTGCGCAAGAGGCGGCCGACAAGGTTAAGAAGAACGCCGACGATGAGGCCGCGCTGATCCAGTCGAAGGCTGAAAAGACCTCCCAGGACATGTTGACCTCGGCCACCGAAAAGGCCAACCAAATCGTCAAGGACGCTTCGGACAAGGCGAAGAACATCACCGTGCAAACCGAGGACCTCAAACGTCAGACCCGTGTCTTCCGTCAGCGCCTGCAGGTCATGCTCGAATCGCAGCTGGAAGTCGTCAAGAGCCCAGAGTGGAAAGAGCTGCTTGCAAGCACCACGGAATCTGCAGAGTACCTTGATCCCGCCCAGGAGAAAACGCCTGAATCTGCTGCAGAGGTTGACAAGCAGCCTGTAGATTCAGTACACTCAGAGGCAGCTGAGGACACTGATGGCGACACGCGGTACACGGAAATTGTTTTTCCAACCGATGAACCTGAAGACACCACTTCATCAGCAGCGCCTGCCGATTCGGCAAGCGCCGCGAGTGATGCCAGTGAGGCGCCTCAAGAATAAGTCGTGAACACGCGTCGCTAAGCACAACTGCACGCAGCGAGCCGGGGAGGGTGCAAGCCCGGTGGCAGTCGTTTGGCGGTATCAGTTTGCGTAAGTCGGAGGTAACTTCGACGGGTGACCACCGTTATTGGGTCGACTAGAGGAAGCAAAGACTTTTGCTTTGAACTTAGGTGGTACCACGAGCACGCTCGTCCTATTGAGAGGACGGGTGTTTTTTTGTCAGGTGCAAGGGTTCACCCATGTGCTGGCGGCAGCCAAGTTTATCCAGATTCAGAAAAGGAGTAATCATGAAAGTTAAAGATACGTTGAACCTCGGCCACACCGACTTTAAGATGCGGGCGGGGCTGCCGAACAAGGAACCGAAGATGCAGGCGGCCTGGGAAGAAAACCACTTGTACGAAATGCGCCAGAAGCTGAACGAAGGCAAGCCGGCCTTCATTTTGCATGATGGCCCTCCGTTTGCGAACGGCAACATCCACATGGGGCACGCCCTGAACAAAATCTCTAAGGACATTATCGTGCGCTACAAGTCGATGAACGGCTTCCGCGCCCCTTACGTGCCTGGATGGGACACGCACGGTCTGCCGATCGAGCAGCAGCTGGCCAAGAAGGGCGTTCACCGCAAGGAAATGCCAATGGACGAGTACCGTGAGCTCTGCCGCCAGTTTGCCATGAAGGAAATCGAAAAGCAGCGCACCGACTTCAAGCGGCTTGGCGTGCTGGGCGACTGGGATCACCCGTACATCACCCTGCAGCCGAAGTTTGAAGAGCAGGAGATCCGCGTCTTTGGGGCTATGGCCGAAAAAGGCTACATTTACCACGGCCTGAAGCCGGTTTACTGGTCCTGGTCCTCGGAGTCGACCCTGGCTGAAGCCGAGATCGAGTACCACGATGTGAAGTCACCGTCGATTTACGTTGCGTTCCCAGTTAAGGACGGCAAGGGCATCATCGGTACTGACACCAGCTTTATCATCTGGACCACGACGCCGTGGACCATTCCAGCGAACCAGGGGATTGCCGTCAATCCGCGCTTTGAGTACGCCCAGGTCGAAGCCGATGGCAAAAAGTACGTGGTTGCGTCCGAGCGTCTGCAGGTCGTCAAGGAGGCGCTCGGCTGGAACGACGTGGCCGTGCTGAAGACCTTCTCCGGCAAAGACATGGAGCGCATGGTGGCCAAACACCCGCTTTACGACCGCGACAGTCTGGTGATCCTGGGCGATCACGTCACCCTGGATTCAGGGACTGGGTTGGTCCACACCGCGCCAGGGCATGGTGAGGACGACTACAAGGCCGGCATGAACTACGACTTGCCGGTGGTTTCAGTCGTCGACGCCAAGGGCTTTATGACCAAGGACGCCCCAGGCTTTGAAGGCGTGTTCTACGACAAGGCTAACCCGATGGTCACTAAGGCCCTCGAGGAAAAAGGCGCGCTGCTCAAGCTCGACTTTTTCACTCACTCGTACCCGCACGACTGGCGCACGAAGAAGCCGGTCATTTTCCGGGCGACGACGCAGTGGTTTGCTTCTGTTGACGCGTTCCGCCAGCAGATCCTCGACGCGATCGACAACGTGTCCTTCACGCCAAGCTGGGGCAAGACCCGACTTTACAACATGATCCGCGACCGCGGCGACTGGGTCATCTCTCGTCAGCGCGCATGGGGCGTGCCGCTGCCAATTTTCTACGCTGAAGACGGCACCCCGATCCTCGAAAAGGAAACCATTGACCACGTGGCCGACTTGTTCGGTAAGTATGGGTCAATTGTGTGGTCGCAGCGCGAGGCCAAGGACCTGCTGCCGGCGGGTTACACCAACGTGCACTCACCAAACGGTAAGTTCACCAAGGAAACCGACATCATGGATGTCTGGTTCGACTCCGGTTCCAGCTGGGCCGGCGTGGCCGAGGCGCGGCCAGAGCTCGAGTACCCAACGGACTTGTACCTGGAAGGCTCCGACCAGTACCGCGGCTGGTTCAACTCCAGCTTGATCACCAGTGTGGCGGTCAACGGCGTCGCCCCATACAAGCAGGTCCTGTCGCAAGGCTTCACCCTGGACGGCGAAGGCCGCAAGATGTCCAAGTCCCTGGGCAACACGATTGCGCCGGACAAGGTGGAGAACCAGTACGGTGCGGAAATCATCCGTTTGTGGGCCGCGACGGTCGATTCGTCTTCTGACGTGCGCGTGTCGATGGATAATTTTGCCCAGACCTCTGAGGCCTACCGCAAGATCCGCAACACCCTCCGCTTCATGATCGCCAACACCGGTGACTTCGACGAAAAGACCGATACGGTGCCGTTCTCGCAGCTGGGCAGCGTGGACCAGTACATGCTGGTTCGCCTGAACCAGGTCATCAAGACGGCCAAGGCCGCGTACGACAAGTACGATTTTGCCACGGTGGAAAAGACTATCTCCAGCTTCCTGGTCAACGACCTGTCCGCGTTCTACTTGGACTTTGCGAAGGATGTTGTTTACATTGAGGCGGAAAAGAGTCTGGCTCGCCGGCGCATGCAGACGGTGATGTTTGAAGCGCTCCTTGACCTGACCAAGCTCCTGACACCGATCCTGGCCCACACCGCCGAGGAGATCTGGCCGTACCTGCGCCAGCCCGAGCAGTATGCCGCCCTCAGCAACATGCCGGAAGCCCAAGACTTTGCCGGCCAAGACGATTTGCTCAAACAGTGGTCTGCGTTCATGAGCTTCCGCGCCGAGGTGCAAAAGAGCCTGGAAATGGCGCGCGACGCTAAGCTGATCGGCAAGTCCATGGAGGCTGCCGTTACGGTTTATCCGCAAAATAGCGTCCGGACGCTGCTGGCTGGCCTTGACGCCAACGTGATGCAACTGCTGATCACGAGTGGCTTTGCGGTGGCAGCTGATGGCGAAAGCGCGCCCGCCGGTGCCGTGCACTTTGACGATGCCGACATTCTGGTTGAACACGCGCAAGGCGATGTTTGCCAGCGTTGCCGGATGACCACGACTGACGTTGGTGCGGACAAGCGCTTCCCGACGCTGTGCGGCCGCTGCGCGAAAATTGTCGCGGAGAATTTCCCGGAAGCCGTTGAGAACGGCTTCGAGGCCTAGCCATGGAAGGCCGCGTGAGACTGTTCAACGAGAAACAGGGCTACGGGTTTATCGAACCGGATGATCCGGACCTGCCTAAGGATGTGTATGTTCACTTTTCTGCCATCATCGGCGGCGGCTTCAAGTCGCTGAAGGCAGGGCAGAAAGTTAAGTTTGTGATCATTCAAGGCGCCAAGGGCCCTCAGGCCGCGAACGTTGAGATCATCGAGGATTCTACTTACGGCAAGTAATCTGAACGCCGACCCCACAGCCTACACAGCTGCGCGGTTGGCGTTTTTGATTTGGCTAAATGCCAGCCAGAAAGAAACTGGTGATTATTGTTTAACGATATGGTATTATCGTCTTACAATAAGAAAAGGGGCGACACAATGAAACAACCACAGTTGAGCCGGCGCACCAAGACCCTTTTGACGGGGTTGCAGGTGGTGCTGGCCGGTTTGATCTTACTGATTGGCGGGATTGCCCTGAGCAGCTTAGGGCTGCTTGGCCGAATCTTTAGCGGCGAGCGACCGGCCGCGGTTCAGGCCAACCAGGTGAAGCTTGCCGGGGGCGACCATGCCGCGACCACATTCAGCAATGGCCACTTTCATCTCACGTTGAACGGCCAGGGCAACTGGTTGAAGCTGAGTGCCGCGGACTGGCTGCTTAGCGTCATGCTGACCCTTGCCGCGCTGGTCCTGATCAGTTTGTTGGTTCACCGGTTGCGCCACGGCGAGTTCTTTGTCCAGGCCAACTTGATGATTCTTCACCGCCTATTGTGGGTGGTGGGCGCTATCATGATTCTGGAGTATGTGGCCGCACTGGTTGGGCCAGGGTCTTCGGGCTTGATGGCCGCTGTGGCCGCGACCGGCCTGGCGGTTGGCCTCTATGTGCTCACGGCGCTGTTTCAGCGCGGTTTTGACCTGATGCAGGAAGGAGCGCGGCTGATATGAAACACATTCGCTATGCATTGCAGATCATCGCGAACGTCCTGTGGGTCTTGGGGTTATTGGCGCTGGTCACCATGGGCCAGACAGTTTGGCAGATGGTTCAATCCAGCCACGCCAAGATCCAGCCAAAATGGTCGGTCCTTTGGCTGACCATCAAACCCAACAACTGGGGCACCGCCACGTGGACGCGCAACGGCCGGCACGTGACCAAACTGTTGAATCTCTACTATACACCGGCGCTGCAGTGGCAGCTGATGGGCATATGGCTGCTGGCCGTGACCGCTTTGGGGCTGGTGCTGCTCGGGCTGTTGAGTCGGCTGGTCAGGCGGATGCGTCAAGGCGAGTATTTTACCGCCGGCAATGCGCATTTGCTGACGCTCATCGCGCGGGTGCTGCTTGGGGGACTGCTCGGGTCGCTGGTGATGACCATGGCGGAAATCCTGTTGCAAGGCGTCATCACAGTCGACTTTGTGGCCTTGCTGACGGCCGTCGGGGTCGTGGGCGGCGTGTATGCGCTGCGGGTCTGGTTTAATTACGGCGTCGCGCTGCAGCAGGACCAGGACGCAATTATTTGAGGTGATCTTGTGATTGAAGTTGATCTGGATAAAATGTTGCTGGCGCGCGGCCTGACCAGTGCCGCTGTGGCCGAGGCAGTCGGCATCACCCCTGCTAACTTGTCCATCTTAAAGACGGGAAAGGCCAAGGGCATTCGCTTTGCAACGCTAGCAAAATTGTGCGCGGTGCTGGACTGTCAGCCCGGCGACCTGCTTTCCTATCGTGAGGGGGGAAACCCCGATGACTAATGCGGCTGCAGTGATGGCCTGGCTAAAGGCGCAGGGGCTCGCGTACCGAGTGATCGAGCATCCAGCCGTGTTTACCACGGCCGAAGCTGACCGGCTCGTGCCGCCCTTTGAGGGCAGCAGGCCCAAGAATCTGCTGGTGACAGACCAAAAGCGGTTCTTCTTGGTGATTCTTGACGAGGCAAAGCGGCTGGACTTCAAAGCCCTGTGGGTGCGACTCGGGAGCGGCAGACTGACCATGGCGTCAGCGGCTCAGCTGCAGACCATTCTTGGCGTCGCCCCGGGCAGTGTCTCGGTGTTTAACGTGCTGAATGATGAGGCCAACGCGGTGACGGTGGTGATCGACCGGCCTGTGCTGACTGTCAGCCCGGTGGCATTTCATCCGAACGACAATACAAAGACGGTGCTGATCAGCGGCGAAGCGGTGCTGAAGTTTTTGGCGGCCGCCCATCATGCGCCGGTACTTTGTGAGTTGTAAGGCGTAGTTTTAACTTTTGCGGCAATTCCCACTATACTCAGGGGGGAGGAGGGCGTTGTGATGGCAATATTGATCGATAAAAAGACCCTGACGTTTCATCTGTGCAATGATCAGATCAGCTATGTCATGCAGGTGAAGGATCACCAGTTCCTGCTGCATGTGTACTACGGCCCGCGCATCAAGCACTTCACGCAGGTGCTGCCGCATCCGGATGTGGACCGCGCGTCTTTGGCGCCGCAGCCGGCGGGGTATGAAGGCACGCCGTTTTCGCTGGACACGGCGCTGCAGGAGTTTCCAGGCAACGACCACGGGGACTACCGGCAGTCTGCCTTCGATGTGACATACGCGGACGGGACGAAGGCCACTGCCTTGGCGTACCAACGCTACACGGTAACGCCAGGCAAACCCAAACTGCCAGGGCTGCCGGCGACTTATGTGAATCAAGAAGACGAGGCGGACACGCTGACCATTGTGCTGGCCGATGGTTTTCGCCACCTTGAAGTGTGGCTGCAGTACACGATTTTCCGCGACCTGCCAGTGATCACGCGCGCGGTCAGCTATCACAATCTGGGGCAGCAGCCACTGTACTTGGAGCAGGCCGGCAGCTTTGCGCTGGACCTGCCGGATGCGCGCTACGAGCTCCTGCAGTTGCCCGGCGCTTGGGCCCGAGAAAAGCAGATCGTTCGCAGCCCGCTGCCGGCTGGCCGCCATGTCTTGGAAAGCCGGCGCGGGGCCAGCAGTGCGCATCAGCAACCCTTCATGGCGCTAGTGCGGCCGGAAACCACCGAGCGCAGCGGCGAGGTGTTCGCGGTGCACCTGGTCTACAGCGGTAATTTTGAACTCAGCGCCCAGGTGGATCCGTACGATCAGACCCGCCTCACCGGCGGTATCGGCAGCAGCGATTTTCGCTGGCAGCTCAAGCCAGACGCCAGCTTTCAAACGCCTGAAGTAGTGATGGTGTACAGCAGTGCTGGTTTGAACGGCATGTCGCAGGCCTTTCATCAGCTGTATCGCAAGCACCTGACGCGTGGGCGGTTCCGCGACCAGGTACGGCCAGTGGTGATCAACAACTGGGAAACGACATACTTTCACTTTGACGCGGCCCGCATCTTGGCTCTAGCGAAAAAGGCGAAAGCGGTCGGCGCGGAGCTGTTCGTACTGGATGATGGCTGGTTTGGCCATCGCAACGATGACCGTTCGTCGCTGGGGGACTGGCATCCCGACTTGAAAAAGCTTCCTGAAGGTTTGGGCAAGCTGGCGCAGGACATTCACCACTTGGGGCTGAAATTCGGTCTGTGGTTTGAGCCGGAAATGGTTTCGCCGGATAGTCAGCTTTACCGCCAGCACCCGGATTGGGTGCTGGGTGTCCCGAAGTATCCGTTGTCCACCGGCCGCCATCAACTGGTGCTGGACTTCAGCCGGCAGGATGTGCGCGCGGCAATCGAGCAGCAGATCGCGACGGTGCTGGACACCGTGCCCATCGATTTTATCAAGTGGGATATGAATCGCAACATCACTGAAGTCGCCAGCGCCAAGCTGCCCCCGGAACGCCAAATGGAGACGCTGCACCGCTACATCCTGGGCCTATACGACCTCGCGGATAAGCTGACGACTCAGTATCCGAACGTCCTGTTTGAGAACTGCTCCGCTGGTGGCGGCCGCTTTGATCCCGGCATGAGTTATTACATGCCGCAAAGCTGGACCTCTGATAACACTGACGCAATCGAGCGGATGAAGATTCAGTACGGCACGAGCCTGATTTTTCCGCCGATCATGATGGACGCGCACCTGTCCGAGGTGCCCAATGACCAGGTGGGGCGGGTCACGCCGCTGGCGACGCGGTTGGCCGTGGCCGAGTCGGGGAATTTTGGGCTGATGCAGGATCTGACCAAAAAAGATGACGCGACGCTGGCGGTCTTGAAGCAGGCCGTGGGCGATTACAAGGCACACCGGCAGCTGATCCAGTTTGGCACGTTTTACCGGTTGCTGGACCCGTTCACGCAGCAGGACGGTGCCTGGATGTTCGTCGACCAAGCCAGGGCGAACGCGCGGGTCGTGTACGTGCAGAGCCTGAACCAGGCGTCCAAGCCGCTGCGCAACATCAAACTGGTCGGGCTCACCCCTGATGCGACGTATTCGGACGGCGTGCGGCAGTGGCAGGGCGACGAGCTGATGAATTACGGGCTGTACCTGAATCAGCTGTTGACCCACGACTTTGAAAGCATCGTGCTGGACCTGACGCGGGTCTGAGGCACAGAAAAGAGGCAGCGCAAGCGCGCTGCCTCTTGTTGTCTCTTGAGTCTCACTGGGCTCTGGTTTTGAGGCTGGCCTCTTTGCGCCCGGCGTAGAGGTTCAGGACCAGGGAGATCAGCATCAGTGCTAAGGCCAGCAGCATAATGTTGTGCAGGCCGCTGTGCAGGATCTCGCGCATCGCCGGCAGGAGCTTTTTGGGCAGGCTGGCGGCGCTGTTAGAGTCGCTGAGTTTGTTCATCATGCCCATGGTGATGCCGGGATGGGATGCCACCCCTTTGGCCAGCTGCTGGTTCATCAGCAGACCAAAAATGGCCACGGTGAAAGTTTGGCTGAGCATGCGGATCAGAAAGCTGAACGACGTGGCGACCGAAACGTCCTGTTCTTCGGCGTCGACCTGGACCTTGACCTGCAGCTCGTTGAAGCAGGCCCCGTTGCCCCAGCCTTCAAAGGCGCCGGCGACCAGTAGCAGCCAAAATGGCGCGTGCACGTTCAGGACCGCCATCAGGACAAAACTGATCGTCAGCAGGACAATGTTGAACGTCAGCACCTGGTGCGGGGTGTAGTGCCGCCGCATCATCGGCACGGACTCCGAGCCGGCGACGTTGGTGAAGGCAGCAGGGATCTGCGTTGCCCCGCCGACCAGCGCGGTCGTGCCGAGCAGGCCTTGTGCCCACATCGGAGCGTAAGTCAGAAACGCCACGAAAGCCCCCCAGACCAGGGTGAACAGCAGAAAATCCATTACAAGCGGAAAATTCCGAAACACCCGCAGTGGGATGACCGGATCTTTGGCGTGCTTTTCGGTGCGCAGTAGCAAGACCATGGCCAAGACCGCGACGACCACCAAGCCAAGGATCACTGGCAGCTTGACCATGCCGATCATTTCAATGGCCCCAAGCAGGCTGATCAGCAGCACGACCAGCGCGACACTGCCGCGCACATCAAGCGGTGCGGCGACAGGCGCGCTGCGTGGCACCTTGTAGTAAATTTGCACCAGCAGGATCGACAGCAGGCCAATTGGCACGTTGATGTAAAAAATCCAGTGCCAGGACAAGGCATCGACGAGGAAGCCGCCGACCAGCGGCCCGATGATGGTCGCAAAGCTATAGAAGCCGGACACCAGGGCCAGCGTCTTCATGCGGTCGCGCACGTTCGGGTACAGGTCGACGAACATAATGTACGGCAGCGAGATCATGCCGCCGTTGTCGATCCCAGCGATCCCGCGGGTGATGATCAGGAGCCATATGTTAGGCGACAGCCCCTGAAGCAGTGACCCGATAACAAAAGTCAAAGCCGCAAGCTGGTAGGCGAATTTGTACGACCTGCGCTGCCCGAGCTTGCTCCACAGCAGCGTGGACACGGCGGTGCCCAGCAGAAAGACGGCGACTATCCACGCCATGAGCTGTAGCCCGTGCAGGTCGGCGATGATGGCGGGTAGTGCGGTGTTGACAATGGTGCTGTCGATTCCGGACATGACGTTGGCCAGCAGTAAGGCGACAGTGACGAGTCTAATGTTGCTTTTAGACATAAACGACTTTCTCTCAATTAGTGTCATGAAAAATACATGCATAGATAATCTTATGCTTTTCACGGCGCGGCGTCCATGTTGACCGGAAGCAAAAAAGCACTGACCACAGGGGTCAGTGCTTGAATGCATGTTACTTGTCTTCAATTGTGCCGTCATGGGTGCGTGCCACTTTCATGTCGACGACGGGAATGTAGCCCATTTTCTTGACCAAATTGTTTTGCACGGGCTTGCTCTGGATGAAGTGGATGAATTTGGCCGTTGCCGCGTTCGGTGAGCCCTTGGTGTACATGTGCTCGTATGCCCACACCGGCCAGGCGTTGGTGGTCACGTTGGCGTCGGTTGGCTTGACGTTGTTGAGGGCCACCGCGGTGACGCCTTCCTTAATGGCAGAAAAGGCGAGATAGGAAACGGCGCCAGGCGTGCTTGAGACCATTTTCTGCACGGTGCCGCTGGAATCCTGTTCCTGAGCAGTCTTGACCTTGTTAGTCTTGAGGGCGAACTGCTCGAACGTCGCGCGAGTCCCGGACCCCTGGGCGCGGTTGATCAGGACGATTGCCTTGTCGGCGCCGCCCACCTGCTTCCAGTTGGTGACCTTGCCAGTGAATATGTCTACCAGCTGTTTTGAGCTGAGGTTGGTGACTTTCGTGTCCGGGTTGACGACCGGTGCCATGCCGACCACCGCGACCTGGTGATCGACCAGCTTAGTGGCTGCAATGCCTTTTTGCTGTTCGGCGAAAATGTCGGAGTTCCCAATCGTGACGGCGCCTGATTGGACTTGAGACAGGCCGGCCCCGGAGCCGCCACCTTGGACCGTGATGTTGGCGCCTGGTGTCTTTTCCTGGTACTGGGCAGCGGCCTGCTCGACCAACGGCTGCAGGGCCGTGGAACCCACGGCCATAATTTTAGTTGAGTCGGCGGCCTTGGCCGTTGATGGCTTGGTGGCGCCGGTGCCTTGCTTAGCGCCACAGGCGGCAAGGATCAGGACGACCCCGACCGTGAGCAGCAGTGACCCCTTTTTCAATACGGAACCTTTTTTCATGAATATTTCCTCCCCTAGTGGAATGAGTTAAGCATACGCGGGAAGTGTAAAAGCCTTGCAGGTTGGGTGTAATAGTTAGGTATCCGGTGTAAAGACAAGGACCCACTTGCGTAAATATTGCCAGCTGTGTCAATTGTGTTTCTGAAACTGACACCATATAATAAAGAGGCCAATTTAGGATACTGGAGGCCAACAATGAAAAATTACGTCGACGATCCGCACGTGCAGAAGAACCGCTGGTGGATCATGACCGCAGTCGGGATGTTCACCATCATGTCCACGCTGGATGCTTCGATTGTGAACATTGCGCTGCCTGTCATCGCCAAAGACATGCGCCTGCCGATGAACCTGGCGGAGTGGACGGTCTCGATTTATCTGATCGTGATCTGCGCACTGCTTCTGCTCATGGGCAAGCTGGGTGACATCTACGGCAAAATTCGCATCTTTCGGATGGGCGAAGTGCTGTTTACCATCGGGTCGCTGTTTGCCGGTTTCAATCACTCGTTTGTGATGCTGCTGGCGGCGCGGGTCGTTCAGGCGTTGGGGGCCTCCATGACGATGGCCAACAGCAATGGCATCGTGACGGAGGTGTTCCCGTTCAAGGAGCGCGGGCGGGCCTTGGGCATGATTGGGTCGTTCGTCGCCGTGGGCTCGATTGCCGGGCCGGGCCTCGGCGGCTTGATCCTCGGCGTGCTGCCGTGGGGCTACATTTTCTGGATCAACGTGCCGCTGGGCATTCTGGCCATCATCGTCGGCCAAGTCGTGTTTCCGAAGGACATCGATCACAGTGAGGCGAACATTGATTGGCCCGGGTTTGTCGCGTTTGCGCTGTTTATCGTGCCGCTGTTTGCCGGAATTTTCATCGGTCAGGAGATTGGGTTTACGCGGCCGGTGATCCTCGCAATGTTCGCGGTGGCGATCATTGCCTTTGGTGCGTTTATCTGGATCGAGCAGCACACTGCCGATCCGATGCTGGCACTGTCGCTGTTTGCCAACAAGGAGTTCACGATTTCACTGTTCGCCGGGTTTTTAATTTTCGTCACCAACTTCTTCTTCAATGTGATCTCACCCTTTTATCTGGAAAATGCGCGGGGATTGTCGGCAACGACGGCCGGGTACATGCTGATGCTGTTTCCCATTGTGCAGGTGATCGTGGCGCCGCTGTCCGGTTCTCTGTCGGATAAAATCGGGCCGTATGTCATCACGCTGGTGGGGCTGCTGGTGATCCTGGTCGTGCAGATCGGGTACGTCACGCTGAGCCTGACCACCCCGTGGCTGCTGGTTTGTGTGATCATCGCCGTGATGGGCTTTGGCAACGGGGCGTTCCAGTCGCCGAATAACACGTTGGTGATGTCGGCGGTCGCTCCCAAAGATCTGGGCATCGCCGGCGGCCTGAATGCGCTGGCCCGCAACATGGGGATGGTCGTTGGCATCTCCGCGTCAACCACGGTGCTTTATGCCGCGATGAGCCGTGAGGCCGGACGCAAGGTCACAACCTTCGTGGCCGGGCAGCCGCAGCTGTTTATCAACGGAATGCACGTGGCCTTCAGCGTCGCGGTGGTGATGTGCACGATCACCGTGCTGCTGACCGCCTACCGCATGATCACCATGCGCAAGTGAGCACCAAATAGGCACCGAAGCTGATTTTGTCGTCAGTTTCGGTGCCTATTGATTTTGTGGGAATCACTTGGCTAAGTCGCGGCTGGCCTTCACTCGGGCCATCAAGGTGGCGAGTGGGGTACCGGCGTCCAACTGATAGGATAGCCAGTGCTTCTTGTTCATGTGATAGGCTGGCAGCGCCTGACCGTTTTTCAGCTGCGTTTCGATGGCTTGTGGGTCGGCGCGCAGCACCAGAATGTCAATGGGGTCAGCGCCGGTCAGGCCGACTTTGTCCGGGGTCACCTTGACCATCAAGGCGTACCACTTGCGGTTGTCGCTGCGGCGAATGATTGCGTTGTTGGGAAACTGCTTCCACAGGTATTCAGGCTGTTCAGCGAACGCCTCGTCGATGGCCGCGGTAATTTTTTTCATCTGCCCGGCGTCGAACATGGTCGGCACGAAGCAGTCCTTTGAGATTGCCGTCAAGGCGGCGATGTAGGCCCCGCGGATCTGACCGATGAACATCCCCGAGTTGGCCGGGTCCAGGTGGAGGGTGTACAAGTCGCCCGATTCCTGGTCAGTCACCGGGCTGGTGATCGTCTTCCCATCGATGTTGACGGTGAGGCTGAAGCCCGGGACCAACGCAGTTTGGTAGCGCCAGCCGGTACCGGTCTGTTTGAACCCATAGGCGGCCAGCTTTTTGGCGTCGGGCTGGCGATTGTGAAAAATCGTGTCTTGAATTGAGTGTTGTAAGGTGGTCATAGTCGTCCTTCTTTCGGGGAGTCATCAAGGTAGCGAGTTAATCAAAGCGGTTGGCAATTTGAGGTAAAATGGCTTGACTGTCAGGTGGCGTCACAGTTTATTCTAAGGTTGTCGGTGGCAGTTGCACGGCAAAATGCCGGCCTGAATCACTGTGTTACACTAGTTATAAACCATACCGTTACGTGACAGTCAACCCAAAGGACAGTGCCATGCTCAAAATTAGTGAAATGGCCAAGTTAGCCAATACCACCAGACGAACCCTGATTTTTTACGATGAGCAGGGGCTTTTTAAGCCGGCGAAGGTGAGCGACACGGGATATCGGTACTATGAGTATTCGCAGCTGTACGACCTGATGACCATCCTTGGCCTGCGCCACATTGGGCTGTCGCTTGATCAGATCAAGGCCATTAGGTCCGCCGACAACCGGCAGGCCATCCCGCAGCTGCAGGAAGCCCAGGCCAAAATCACCAGTCAGATCGAGGATCTGCAGCGCGTGCAGGCGGTGATTCAGCAGCGGCTGACGCGGCCCGGCAAGGCGCCGGCCGGCAAGTTATACGCGCCGGTGGTCGCGACGCTGAAGTCCGCAACATTCTGGTGCTCCCGCAAGGCGGTGGACTGCACCGAAGAAGAGGTCGCTCAGCTGTTTTCAGAGTTTTATCAGAAGCTGGACGCGCTGGCGCTGATGAACACGGCCACTTCAGGGTATTTAACCGATTTGCCGGTTGAGGATCCGGCAGGGTACATGGACGCCTCATTTCGGATCCTTAAAGAAACGCAGGGCAAGCCTGACGAAACCTTGCTGCCGCTGATCAAAAAGCCGGCGGGCCGGTATGTTCGCGTGCGCGTTGCCAACACGCTGGACGGGATCACCCGTGGGCTTAACGAACTGAACCAGTTCTGCCAGACCGCGGGGCTGCACCCGAGCACGCATCTGTGGCAGATCAATGACCATGACGCGGTGGTGGCGCAAGGCGCAACGCCGTACGGCTGGCTCGAGTACGCGCTGGATTAATTGGTTGAACCAGAAGCATTGTCCAATCAGACAACCAAGGAGGAAACGAATATGCAAGCAATTAGATTAACTGGGCCGTGTGAGGCCAGTGCGCTGAAACCCGTTGAGGTGCCAAAGCCAGAGGCCAAGGCGGGGTTTGACGTGGTGCAGGTCAAGGCCTTTCGTGTGAATGAGTCGGAAGTCACCAGCCGCAAGGGCGAATCCGATGGCGATTTCCAGTATCCCCGAATTCTGGGAATTGAAGGCACAGGCGTGATCGACACGCCGGCTGCCGACTCACCGTACCAGCGCGGCCAGAAAGTGGCGATGATGATGGACGGCCTCGGCCGTGCGATTGACGGCTCTTACGCCGAGTATTGCCTGGTGCCGCATGCGGCAATGATTCCGCTGGAGACTGATCTTGACTGGGACCTTGTTGGCGCCTTGCCGGAAATGCTGCAGACGATTTACGGCTCGCTGAACAAGGGGTTAAACCTGACGGCCGGTGACACCGTGCTGATTCGCGGCGGTTCGTCAACAGTCGGGCTCATGAGCATCGGCTTGGCTAAAATGCTGGGGGCGACCGTCCTCGCCACGACTCGCAGCCAGGCCAAGGTGGCCAAACTAACGGCCATGGGCGCAGATCATGTGCTCATCGACGACGGGCACATTGCCGCTCAGGTGCACGACCTGCTTCCTGAGGGCGTGGATAAGGCGCTCGAGCTGGTCGGCACCACGACGCTGACGGACACCTTTGGCGCGGTCAAACCAGCTGGTAAGCTCTGCTTCACTGGCGGGCTTGGCGGCGGCTGGGAAATCGAGCACTTCTCACCGTTCATGATCCCCAGCGGCAAGTTCTTGACCAGTTATGCCGGTGAAGCCCAAGACCTGCCGGCCAAGATCTTCAACCAAGTCCTGGCGGAGGCCAAAGCCGGCAAGCTGAGCGTTCCAATCGCCAAGGTCTATCACGGGCTTTCAGAAGTCGGTGAGGCCCAGGCCAACCTGGAATCCGGCCACTTTGTCGGCAAGCACGTGGTGGTGTTAGATTAATTTCCGTTATGCGACCGCACACCCTGATCAACAGGCGTGCGGTTTTTTGTCTGCCAGACAAAAAAAGCCAGCCGCTTGAGCGACTGGTTGCAAGAAGCTGTTAGGCCTTTGGATTTTTGCCCTGCATGTTGCCGTGGGTGTAATCGAGCAGGTGGTTCTTGAGGTCTTCCTCCATCTTGCCGAGTTCCTGCTCTGCGGCCTGGCGCTTGGCCCGGCCTTCCTGCTGGATCTGCAGGGTCTGCTGCAAGGTGTCGACCAAATCGTTTTGCGTCTGGGTCAAAGTCTCGATATCGACCACGCCGCGCTCGTTTTCCTTGGCGGTTTCAACGGCCGAGATCTTCAGCATTGACGAATTTTTCTTGAGCAGGTCGTTGGTGGTTTCGGAGACCTGGCGCTGCGCGGTGACTGCATCCTTTTGCCGCAGGAGGGTCAGGGCGATGGCGACTTGATTCTTCCACAGCGGAATGGCCGTATTGACGCTGGCCTGGATCTTTTCCGCCAGGGCCTGGTTCGTGTTTTGAATCAGGCGGATCTGCGGCGCCTGCTGCAGTGTGATCTCGCGCGCCAGCTGGAGGTCGTACGCGCGCTTTTCCAGCCGGGTTTCGAACTGCTTGAGGTCGTTGACTTCCTGGACCTTCATCTGGTCGCCGGAGGCCTGGGCGTCGGCGAGGGCGGCAGGGATGGTCTTGTTCAGCAGTTCGTCCTGCTTGATCTTGGCGGCGGCAATGTAGATGTTCAAGGCGTCAAAGTACGCTTTGTTCTGGGCGTACAGCTCATCGAGCATCTTGTTGTCGTTGAGCAGGCCTTGCTGCTCCTTGGTCAGCCGCGCGGCGATCGTGTCGATTTGCGCACCGATTTTCTGGTACTTGGCGGTGATTTCAAAAATCGAGCGCCGCACTTTGCCAAAAATCTTCTTGAACACGTTGTTGCTTTCGGCGCGCAGCTCGTCCGGATTGGCCTCGTTGAGGCGCGCCATCAGGCTGGTAAGGGCGTCCCCGACCGCGCCGGTGTCCTGGCTTTGCACCTTATCCAGCATCGTCTGGGAAAACTGGCCGAGCTGCTGCTGGGCCTGGGCGCCGTAGCTCATCACGCCGTCATTATTTTTGACGTCGATTTGTGCCGCCAGGTCCTGCGCCTGTTTCTCCTGCTCAGGGGTCAGCTTGGCCGTGGGATTATCACTGGCGGCGCTGGCCGGCGCTGCCGCGGCGGTGCTGCTGGGCGTCTGGGTCGCAAACGGCTGGCTCAACAGGTCGGCGACCAGGTTTGAATCCGCGGCAGTACTGGTGGCTGCCGATTGTGCGGTGGTTTTTGCTTCTTCATCACTCATGCTGTTGCCCCGTTTCTTCTGATTTTGGTGTGATGGTGGCGTGCTCTGGTGTTAAATGAATGCTGCGGTCCACGGTGTCGGTCGATTCGGCCAGGCGCGGCTTGATCTGCTTTTTGGCCAAGTCAATGTCCGCTTCCAGGTCATCGATATCGCTTTCCACAAATTCGCTGTAGCCGTCCTTGATCGTATCGGCGAGATCACGCAGGGTGTTGGCCGCAGTGGTCAGCACGTCGTAAGTATCCTGCGTTTTGACCTCGTGGTGCGTGATGGTTTCGTATTTCTGGGCGATGCTTAGCACATTTGGCAGCTGCTCGTAGATAAACTTGCCGGCTGCGCCCAGCTTCTTGGGGGTTTGCACGATGGCCTTGAAGTAGGCGTGCATGATGTCGAGCAGGTCAGCGTTCACAGCAATGGTCTTGATCTTCGGCACGCGGTCGGCGATGGCCTCGAACTCGTGAATCTCATCAGCCGCCTGGTCCATTGTCTCGCGAAACAGGTTGATCTCACTTTCGCTCAGGCCGGACTCAGCGTAGTGGGCGGCCATATCCGGTGTGATCGGTGGGGTGGCCGGTTTCTCGACCGGCCGGCTCAGCTCGCCGACAAGCCGGGCCCCGGCGAAGACCACCATGACGAACAGGCCGACCCACAGGTGCTGGGTCAACAAGCCAATCACCAAGCCGGCCGCGGCCCACAGGCCCACGCGCAGCCAGCGGATGCGTTTTTCTGGTTTCTTCAACGTTTTTCACTTCCTGAATATGCTTTCGTGCCTTCAGTTTACCATACTATCAACCCCCAAATATCGGGCTTGCGATGGACTTTCCTGAAGGATTTCTAAAGGCGTTGGTATTCTCGCCGGCCATTGGTATCATAGGGTTGATGACGCCTGCCCAGGCGGCAAGAAGGAAGGCTCCCGGATGGAAAAAATCGAAGGACGACAGCAGATTTATCAGGACCAGATCCTGACGCTGAGTCAGCTTACAGTACGACTGGAGGACAATACTATGGCGAAAAGGACTCTGGTTCACACGACCGGTGCGGCGGGGGTGCTGGCCGTACACCAAGACAAGGCCCTGTTTGTCCGCCAGTGGCGCACCCCAATCGGCCAGGAGACCATAGAGCTGCCGGCGGGCAAGATCAATCCTGGGGAAACCCCCTTTGAAGCCGCCAAGCGCGAGCTGAATGAGGAGGCCCAGTTGGCCGCTGACGAGTGGGCGCCGCTGACGCACTTTTACCAAAGCGCAGGGTTTTCCGACGCCGAAACGACGCTGTTTTCGGCCCGCCGCTTGCACGCGCCAGCCGCGCAGCGCAGCCAGGACGTTGGCGAATTTGTCACCGGTGAGTGGCTGACGCTGGCGCAGGCCAAACAGGCCCAGGCGGACGGTTTGATCTGCGACGCCAAAACGACGCTGGGCCTGGCGCTTTGGGCGCTTCAGGGGGTGCAAGATGCCTGAGTTAACCCGCAAAGAGTACCGTCAGCAGCAAAAGCAGGCCGAGCGCGAGGCCGAAAAGCGCGATGCCAAGCGCGTTGAAACCGAGCGCGAGTACGCCAAGCAGGCCCATGATCCAGACAAGGCACCGAAAGCGCCGCACCGCGGCGATTTTGACGAGCAGACCTTCAGGAAGGTCAACAGCTTAAAAAAACGCCTTAACTGGGCGATCGGGATCGTGGTGGTGCTGCTCATTGTGGTCGCGCTGGTGCTGTTTAAGCTGTAATTTTCGCTCGCCTGGCGTACAATTAGTCAGTTGCTTTTTCACTGTCATAGAAGGGATGAACTTTAATGAAGATAGGCGTTATCTGCGCGATGGAAGAAGAGATCCGCACGCTGCTGCCCAAGCTGGCAGATCAAGAAGAATGGGTCGTGGCCAGCCAGCATTATTACCACGGCACCATTGACGGCACCGAGGTGACTGTGGTTGAATCCGGCATCGGCAAGGTGCAGGCGGGGATGACGGCGACGGTGCTGCTCAGCCAGTATCAGCCGGATGTGCTGATCAACACAGGTTCGGCCGGCGGCATCGGCCAGGGGCTGAACATCGGTGACGTCGTGATTTCGAGCAAGGTCGCCTATCACGACGTGGACGCCACGGCGTTTGGCTACAAGCCGGGCCAGCTGCCGCAGCAGCCCCTTTATTTTGACGCTGATCAGCAGGTGGTTGAGGCCATTGCCCAGGCCGCGCGCGAGACGGACCTGAAGACGCACGTTGGCTTGATTGTGTCCGGCGATGAGTTTGTTTCTAGCCAAAGTGCCGTCAAGCGCATTTTGGCCATGTATCCGGACGCGTTGGCCAGCGAAATGGAAGGCGCCGCGGTCGGCCAAGTTGCGCACGAATTCCACACGCCGTTTGTCATCATCCGTGCGATGAGCGACAACGGCGATGACAGCGCCTCGGTCAACTTTGACGATTTCATTATTGACGCGGGCAAACGCTCGGCGGCGATGCTGCTGGCGTACATTCACAACTTGAAATAAGGAGCGAGAGATTTGGATCACATCTATCTCGATAACGCGGCCACAACTCCGATGGCAAAAAAAGTCATCGAGACCATGACCACGCAAATGCAGTCTGATTTTGGCAATGCGAGCTCGACCCACTGGTTCGGCCGCAACGCGCGCGCCGTCATGGACGACAGCCGCGCTGTGCTGGCCAAAAGTATCAACGCCAACCCCAATGACATCGTGATCACCAGCGGCGCGACGGAGGCCAACAACACGGCCATCATGCAAACGGCACACGCGCGGGCCGGGCTCGGCAAGCACATCATCACCACGGCCATCGAGCATCTCAGCGTACTAAAGCCGATGGCGCAGCTGGAAAAAGAGGGCTTTAGGGTCACCTATTTGCCGGTGAACGAGGAAGGCGAGATCAGTTTGGCCGACTTCGACGCCGCGCTGGATGACGACACCATCTTGGTTTCGATTATGATGGGCAATAACGAGGTCGGCTCGCGCATGCCGATACAGCAAATCGGGGAGCGGCTTGTCGACCACCAGGCCTGGTTCCACACGGACGCGACCCAGGCGTTCGGGCTGCTCGACATTGACGTGGATGCACTGCACGTGGACATGCTGAGCGTGTCCGCCCACAAGATCAACGGCCCCAAGGGTATCGGCTTCCTGTACCGGCGCACCGGGATCAACTTCCCACCGTTCTTGCGCGGCGGCGAGCAGGAAATGAAGCGCCGGGCGGGCACTGAGAATCCACCGGCCGTGGCCGGGTTTGCCGAGGCGGTGCGCCTCATCACGTCGCAGGAAAAGGCAGACCGGCAGGCCAAGTACTACGGCTTCAAGGAGCAGATCATGCACGCGCTTAAGGCCGCAGGCGTGGACTTCAAGGTCAACGGCCCGCTGAAGCCGGATGCGCTCAATCACGTATTCAACCTCTGGCTGCCCGGCGTCTCGACCTACGCGCTGCAGACCAACCTGGATCTGGCCGGATTTGCCATTTCAGGTGGCTCCGCCTGCACGGCTGGCTCGCTTGAGCCGTCGCACGTCTTGACCGCCATGTACGGCGCGGATTCACCGCGCGTCGCAGAATCGATCCGAGTGTCTTTCGGCGCGTTCAACACCACCATGGACATCGTGCAATTCAGCGACGCCCTGGTCAAAATCGTCAACCGGCTCCGTAAGAAAGCCAACGCTTAGGCACGACTAAAGCACCGAATTCGCAGCGTCTCTGTGGGTTCGGTGTTTTGGTGTCCAGTTGAAAGAAAAGGTAAAATCTGCGCCGGGCTTTCAGTGGCTGGGGGCAAAAGCGTAGAGTGGAAGTAGTGACTAGGGGATTTTTGAGGGAGGAATTGAATTGGCGGAGGAAAAAAGCACTCTTTCTGGATTAACGCAGGTCGAAGCAAAGGCGCGTTTGGCCAAGGACGGGCCCAACGAGGTGGCGGAAAAACCCTTCAGCTTTCCCCGGGCGATCGCGCAGCGCCTGTGGGAACCCTCCGCTTGGATCTTGGAAGGGGCACTGCTGCTGGAAATTATCCTTGGCAAGGGCATTCAGGCCGGCTTCATCATCGTCATGCTGCTGTTTGCAGCCGTGAACGGCGCGGTTCAGAACCGCAAGGCGACCAAAATTCTGTCCGGGCTCACCGACCAGCTGACGCTGACGGCGACCGTTATGCGCGACGGCCAGTGGCGGCGGGTGCCGGCGCGCGAGCTGGTGGTCGGCGACCTCGTCAGCTTGACTTCAGGCGACTTGGTGCCGGCGGATGTGAACCTGCTCCAAGGCCACGCCGACCTCAACGAAAGCTCGATCACAGGGGAAGCCCAAGGCGTGTCTCGGCGCGTCGGCGATGCCGCATTTGCCGGCACCGAGCTGACTGCCGGCCACGCCTTGGGCCGCGTCACGGCCACCGGGAAGGCCAGTCGTTCCGGCAAAACCATCAGCCTCATCAACAAAAGCTCGGCGCCTGGGCACTTGCAGCAGCTGCTGGGCAAAATCATCGGCTACCTGGCCGCGGTGGATGCAGTCCTGGCCGTGATTCTGATTGTGGCAACCCTGGTGCGCGGGCAGAGTTTGCTGGCGCTGTTGCCATTTTTGGCGATGCTGGTGATCGCGACGATTCCGATCGCCATGCCCTCCAGTTTTGCCGTGGCCAACTCCGTGGAGGCCAAGGTGCTCAGCGGCCAACAAGTCCTGGTCAGCGATTTGACCGGAATTCAAGAGGCGGCCAACATGAACGTGCTGCTGGTCGACAAAACCGGCACCATCACGGCCAACAAGCCCAGTGTGGTGGCTTTTTACAACTTGTCGGCGCAGCCAGATGAGACTGTCCTGCAATTGGCGCTGACCGCGACTGACCAGCGCAAGCCCAGCGTGATTGATGCGGCCATTCAAAATTACGCCGGCCAAAAGCAGGTTGCCCCACTGACACAAACCAATTACCTGCCGTTTGATTCCGGCACTGGCTACTCCCAAGTTCAGGTGTCAACTGAGGCAGGGCCGCAAATGGTCCGGCTCGGCTCTCTGAAGCAGCTGACCAAGATCACGGCGGCTTTTACGCTCCCTGCCAGCGTTGATTTTTCCGCCGGTCGCACGACCGCCGTTGCAGTCGCGGACCAAATGGTCGGGTTGTTCATCATGCAGGATCAGCCGCGTGCGGACAGCGCGGCAGCTCTCGCTGAGATCCGCGCCCACGGCGTCAAGGTGCTGATGCTGACTGGGGACAACCAGAAAACAGCGGCGGCCGTGGCCAAGCAGGTCGGGTTGCCCGGCCGCGTGATTTCTATCTCTGAGCTAACACCGCATCAGCCGCTGGATGACCTCGCCGGCATCGCCGATGTCGTCCCTGAGGATAAACTGGCCATGGTCACCAATTTTCAAAAGGCCGGTTATATCGTCGGGATGACCGGTGACGGCGTGAATGATGCGCCCGCGTTGAAGCAGGCGGACCTGGGAATCGCGGTTGCGACCGCCGTGGATTTGGCCAAGCGGTCGGCGCGCATGGTGCTTTTGACGCCGGGATTGAGTTCGATCACCAACGTGCTGGACAGCGGCCACCGGGTGTACAAACGCATGATGACCTGGACCATCACCAAGCTGTCGCGGGCGGCTCAGCTCAGCATCCTGCTGACGTTCGGCTACCTGATCTTCGGCTTCCTGCCGCTGAGTTTGAATGCGATGATCCTAGTCGCGCTGCTCAACGATTTGGTCACGCTGGTGCTGGGCACCGACCACGCGCAGATCAGCCACCAGCCGGAGCGCTGGGACATGAAAAAATTGAGCAAAACGGCCGGTCTTTACGCCGGTGGGTGGACGTTTGCCGGGTTTGGCTGGCTGCTGTGGCTGATCCACGTTGGGCAAACCGCGGCTCAGATCAGCACCGCGCTGTTCTGCTTCCTGATGTTTAGCGCAATGCTCACCATCCTGATGACCCGCACCACCAAACCATTTTGGGCCAGCGCCGCCAGCAAGCAGGTCAATTGGGCCATCGGGGGCAACACCGTCGTGACCATGATCTTGGCTGGGGTCGGGCTGGGCGTCACGGCAGTCCGGTTGCCCATCATTTTTCTCGCGCTTGCCCTGACGCTGGTGGTGGGAGTCCTGTTGACCGGCTTGACGCGGTGGCTGCACCCCGCGGCGTGAAACGCCAACGATTGCGCGGCAATCTTTGGCCCCGGATAGGCGATTATGGTAAGATAAAAGCGAATACAAGCGCCGCTGTGCGCACAGGGAGTGGGAGTTATGGCATTACAGGCAACTGGTTCCGTCTTGGGCGATCCGAAGACCTACAAGATTTCACCGCAGATCAAGCGTTACACGCTGATGGACCTGGGGTTTGTGAAAACGAAGAACGGCAACTTCCAGCTGGAGCGGTCGCTGGACCCGAATTCGCCGTTCACCCAGGCCAATAAGCTGAAGGTGACCTTCAAGGCCGACCTGTCCGGCTTTCAAATGGGTGTGACCACGGCCAACGGGCTGAAGGCCATCAACATTTTCAAATCCGACAAGACCGCTGATAACGTGGAGCAGTATCATTTCATTATTGACAACATGATCGAGCGTCAGGTGCTTGAAGAGGCCTGAGCGCACAATAAGGCCGCTGCGAAAATTAAATCGCAGCGGCCTTTTGCGTCCAATTGGCGGCTAGTTGATCTTGCGCTTCGGGTTCAGCAGGTTCATTGGATCCAGCAGCGCCTTGATCTGGTGCTGGAGCATGTCAACATCCTCGCCGAGCTCGGCGTTGTTCCACTGGTTCTTCAGCATCCCCACGGCGTGCTCGCCGGAAATGGTGCCACCCAACGCCAGTGTTTTCTTGAACATCAAGGACAACGCCTGGCTGACTTTGGCCGGGACCCCTTTTTCTTCAATCGGCCAGACAATGGACGGGTGGACGTTGCCGTCGCCGGCGTGACCCGCCGTGTAGATCTTCAGGCCGAGGTCTTGGCCGACCTGCTTGATGTAGTCCATCATCGGCGCCAGCTGGGACAGTGGCATCGCCATGTCCTCCATAATGTGGTTCTGGCCGGTGAAAATGGCTGGGAGCATGTCGCGGCGGACTTTTTCCAGCTGGGCCTGCTCCTCGGGCTTCTCGGTGACGGTGATGTCGCGGGCCCCGTGCTTGGTCAGCAGCGCGTTCAGCACGTCCATGGCCTGCTTAGTGCCGTTATCGATTTTAAAAATCAGCATCGCCCCGGACTCCTTGCTGTAGTCGGTGCCATCGTACTGATCAATGGCCTGAATGGTCGGGTGATCCATCGCCTCGAGCATCGTCGGGTAGACGCCCGAGATGCGGATCTCGGCGACGGCCTCGGCCAAGGCCGTCATGTTCTCGAAAAAGGCCATGCCCATGACCGGCGTTCCCAGCGGGATCGGCATCAGCTTGACCGTGATCTCGGTGATGATGCCTAAAGTGCCCTCAGAGCCGACAAACAGCTGGGTCAGATCGTAGCCGAACGCCTGCTTGAGCGTGCGGCCGCCGAGTTTCAGCTCGCGGCCGTCCGCCAGCACCACTTTGAGGCCGAGCACGTTGTCCTTGGTCGCCCCGTACTTGACGGTGCTCATGCCGCCGGCGTTGGTCGCGACGTTGCCGCCGATGCCGGAAATCGGCTTCGACCCAGGATCAGGCGCGTAGAACATGCCTTGCTTACGGGCGGCCTGGTCGAGGTCGCCGTTGATGACCCCAGGCTCGACGACGGCCAGCGAGTCGGCCTTGCTGATCTCCTTGATCTGGTTCATGCCGGCGGTGGACAGAATGAAACTGCCGGCGATACCGTCCGCCCCGATCACCGTACTGGTGAACCGGTTCTGGGTGACGACTGGAACGTGGTACTTGCGCGCGGTTTTCAGCACGCCTTGTACGTCGGCGGTGCTGTGCGCCTCGATGAAGGCGAGGGCCAGTCCGGAATCATCGTCGGTCAGGTTGGGGGAGAAAGACTGCTTTTTCAAGGTGGCCGGGTCGGTGATCACGCTGCCGGCGGTCACATTGGCTTTGAGGTCGGCAAGAATCTCATCGTTAGAAAATGCCGCAAAAACTGTCATGCTAATGGCTTCCTTTCTTTAAAACGCTTACAAAAATACCGTAACACTATTTTACCAAAAAGGGTGCCATAAGCCATTGGCGGTACCTGCTTCCCGATGATATTTCTGCCGGCAGTGCAGCTAACACTTTCGTCATGTTCAAATGCGGCAGGCAAAAAGTGTTATGGTATGAGCCATGCAGCCGCTGTGCTGCAAGTAAACCAAGCAGGCCTGCCGTGGTGGGCCGAAGGAGATTGACATGGCTTTTGCAATTGGGAAGTATCTGGCCGCCGGACGCGCTGCGAGCGGAAAGTCGCAGGAAGACACTGCGCTGTTGCTGGGAATCACTCCTGGAACGGTAGCCCAGTGGGAAAATGGGCAAATCGTTCCGACGCTCAGTCAACTCGGTCAACTGAGCCGTGTGCTCGGTGCGGCGCCGCAAGCGCTTGTGGGGTTGAAACCAAAAAAGAAGCGCCTGCCGCTGATCGGCCAGCGGGATCAAAGTAAAAGTGTGAGCTGGGGAGCGACCTCTGACGAACTGCGCCGCCTGGTGTTGGCCAATCTGATCAGCCTTAGCGCCAGCTTGACCACGGAGCAGGCCGCCAGCTTGCAGCCGGTGCTGGAACAGCACTACCAGTTGTTGATCCAAGGGGTCACGGCGGTCGCCTATGTGGTGCAGACGATGTCGCTGGGCGTCAGTAAGGCCATGCGGCAGGCTGGCATCATGTTTTCGCCAGCGCAGGAGGCGGATTACATGGCCATTGTCCGGGCGGATTACATTCGCAAGTGAGGGTGTAAGCGACGTGCACTGCTTACTTTCAGATAGCGTTGTTTTTCCCAGTTGCACTGGTATAATTAACCTTACTGGAATTGACGACCTTCAAATCGGATAACTCCAGAATCTGATTGAAATGATGGTGATCATTTTGGACAACAGCAACACCCGCGTTGTGGTGGGGATGTCCGGCGGCGTGGATTCGTCCGTGTCGGCGCTTCTCCTTAAGCAGCAAGGGTATGACGTCGTCGGGGTGTTCATGAAGAATTGGGACGATACAGACGAGAACGGGGTCTGTACCGCCACGACCGACTATGCGGACGTGGCTAAGGTCGCCGACGAGATCGGCATTCCTTACTACGGCATCAACTTCGAAAAAGAGTACTGGGACCGCGTGTTCCAGTACTTCCTGGACGAGTACAAGGCCGGCCGCACTCCGAATCCCGACGTGATGTGCAACAAAGAGATCAAGTTCAAGGCGTTTCTCGATTACGCCGAGGAGCTTGACGCCGACTACATTGCCATGGGCCACTACGCCCAACTGACGACCGACGAAAACGGCACCGTGCACATGCTGCGCGGCGCTGACGCCAACAAGGACCAGACGTACTTCCTCAGCCAGCTGTCACAGGCGCAGCTGAAGAAGTCGATGTTCCCGATTGGCGGCATGCAGAAGTCGCAGGTTCGGGCCATTGCCGAAAAGGCGGGTCTGGCCACTGCCCACAAGAAGGACAGCATGGGCATTTGCTTCATCGGCGAGAAGAACTTCAAGCAGTTCCTCAGCACTTATCTGCCGGCTCAGCCTGGTAAGATGATGACCTATGATGGCGAGGAGAAGGGCACGCACGATGGCCTGATGTACTACACCATCGGCCAGCGCCAGGGGCTTGGCATCGGCGGCAACTCGGAGAACTCTGAGCCGTGGTTCGTTGTCGGCAAGGACATCGAGAAGAACATTCTCTATGTCGGCCAGGGTTACAACAACCCGCACCTGATGGCGACCAGCCTCGACGCGTCCGGCATGAACTTCTTCACCGGCAAGGCGCCTGCGACCGACTTTCACTGCACGGCGAAGTTCCGCTACCGCCAGCAGGATGTCGGCGTCACCGTGCACCTTGACGGCGACAATGCCCGCATTGAGTTCGACCACCCGGTCCGGGCCATCACGCCCGGCCAGGCCGTTGTCCTGTACGACGGGACGGAGTGCTTCGGTGGTGGGACCATTAACGTGGCCTACAACGATGCTCAGGTCCTGCAGTACGTGTAATGAGTTAGGCAAAAATCTCTGGCACTCCTGCGCAAGCGGGGGTGTTTTTTTAACGCCTAAGCGGGTGAGTCGGCCACTATTCGGAACACGCGTTCGTATGGTAAAATATAGGCAATTGGAGGTGCCGTGATGCAAGCACAAAGCACGTATGAATCCCCGTTCGGCGAGTTGACGTTGCTGGCCGACTCAGACCATTTGCTGGGCATTTGGTTCAAGGATCAGGATCACTTTGGCGGGCAGTTTGACTTGACGCAGGTGCCGCGTCAAGTGACGCCGGTCTTGATCAAAACCGGGCTGTGGCTGCAGGACTATTTTGCGGGCGAGAGGCCGGATCCCCAAACGCTCCCGCTTAAGCTGACCGGCACCGCGTTTCGGCAGGCCGTTTCCCGGGCACTGCTCGCGGTGCCGTACGGTGAGGTGACCACGTACGGTGCGCTGGCCGCCGCGGTGGGCGACAGCTTGGGGCGGCCGACCTCGCCGCGCGCGATCGGCAACGCCGTGGGGCATAACCCGATTAGTATCGTCGTCCCGTGCCACCGCGTCGTCGGCAAGCACGGCGAACTGGTGGGGTACGCCGGCGGCATGGACCGCAAAATGATGCTGCTCGGGCTGGAAGGGCACACCATCGATGTGGATAAGGCCTGTTTGATGTCCGCAAAGGCCTGATGATTTTAGCCCCCTTGAATTAGGCGCGGTAAATCGCGATAATTAGTAGTTATATAAGACCATTAGGGGGAGCAAGATTGACGCGGTTATATTTTGTCCGGCACGGAAAAACTGAGTGGAACTTGGAAGGGCGCTACCAAGGCGCAAACGGGGATTCGCCACTGCTCAAGGAAAGCTACGAGGAAATCGGTCAGCTGGCCAATTATCTGACAGTGCGCGGGGTGAAGTTTGCCCACGCGTACATCAGTCCCTTGCCGCGCGCGCAAAAAACGGCGCAGTACCTGATCAAGCAGCTGGGTCAGGACATTCCGACCACGACGACCGTGGGGATGCGCGAATTCAACCTGGGCCGCATGGAAGGCATGCGCTTTACCGACGTGGAGAAAAAGTACCCCACGGAACTGCACGCGTTCCGCTATGCGCCTGGTGACTACGACCCGACCAAGATTCAGGGCGAGTCGTTTCCCGAGTTGATCCAGCGGATGCAGCCGGTGGTGCTCGATGCCGTTAAAAAGGCCGAGCCTACCGATAACCTGCTGTTTGTCAGCCACGGGGCAGCCCTGGTGGCGCTGATCCAAAGCCTGCTGGGCACGCCCATTAAAGACATGCGCAAGGACGGCGGTTTGACTAACAGCAGCGTCACGATTCTTGACGCGACTGGACCGAAGCTGCCGTTCAAACTGGTCCGCTGGAATGACACAGACTACATCACCAAGAAACTCGATCCAACCGACACGATTTAGGAGGCACTTGCCATGGCGTCATTGACTGACCAATTCAATAATGGGGACCACGACGCGGCGATTCAGGCCGCGGTCAAACGCATCGATGAAAAGCCGACGGACCCAAAGCGGTATTCCGTGTTGGCCACGATGCTGATCGGCATCCACGCCTACGATGAGGCCAGCCAGCTGATCGTCAAGGCGCTGGGGCTGTTCCCAGGCGATGACGAGCTGACCTATGATGCCGGCCTGTTGGCATTTAGCCAGGGCAATTCGACGCTGGCTATTAAGTACTTCGCGCAGCTTGCAAACGCCAAAAAGGGGAGCCTCAAGCAGGACGCGCAGTACATGCTGGCGCTGAGCTACCAGCAGGCGGGGCAGGTGCAAAAGGCGCTGGCGTTTGCCCTGACGGCGCATGAGGCGGCCCCGGAAAAGGTGGACGCCGCGCTGCTTTCGGCTGAGCTTTTGCTGGGGCTCGGTGCGTTCAAAGAGGCCGCCAAGCTGTTGGCACCATTTTTGCAGATCAACAACGCGCGGGTGCTGTTTACCTATGGGATGGCGCTGACCGGCCAAAACCTTGATGGCGGCAAGTACCTGGACGAGGCGAAGAAGCTGGATCCGCAGGGCTATGACCAGCAGGCGGGCAAAGTCCGCGACATTGCTGGGTTCCTCAAGGCGCAGGGTGACGCCGATGAATGAAGACGGGCAGCAAAGTGTCAGTGGCCGGGTCAAAAGCATCATTTTCCAAAGCCCGACGACCTTCTTCAAAATCGTCGCGGTGACGATCACTAAAACAAATATTCAGTGGCCCGATGACGAAATTACCGTCACCGGGAATTTTGGTGACATCAAAGAAGACGAGACCTATACGTTCGTCGGTAAAGTGGTCAACCATCCGCGCTACGGCCTGCAGTTCGCGGCAGACAATTATCAGGTCGACAAGCCGACGTCGAAGCAGGGCCTCATCAATTACCTGGCGTCCGACCGCTTTCCCGGCATTGGGAGCATCACCGCCAAAAAAATCGTCGACGCCTTGGGCACCGGTGCCATCGACAAGATCCTCAAGGACGAGAATGTGCTGAAGCCGCTGGGCCTGAACGCGGAAAAACGCGCGACCTTGGTCGACAACCTCCAGCTGAACCTGGGTATGGAGCAGGTCATCATCGGCCTGAACGACTTTGGCTTCACGTCTAACATGGCGGCCAAAATCTACCAGAAATACAAAACCGACGCGCTGGACGTGATCAAGGAGAATCCGTACCAACTGATCGCCGACATCGACGGCATCGGGTTCAAACGTGCCGACGCCATTGCGGCCAACCTTCACATCGCGCCTGATTCCCAGATTCGGCTGGGTGGGGCGGTGTTGTCCGAGCTGCAGCGGTTGACCGACGGGGAAGGCGACACCTACGTGATGCTGCCCCAACTGGTCAGCTCGGCGGTCGGGGTGCTGGAAAGCGCCCGCAACGTCGAGGTCGATCCCAACCGCGTGGGCCAGGCGATTTTGACGCTGACGAAAAAGGGTGAGTTGTACGCCGATGACCAGCGCATTTTCCCCAAGCGCTTGTACGACGCGGAAGGCGAGATTGCCACACGGCTGGCCGGCCTGAAGGAGCCGGTCGAGGATCCGCCCACCGATAAAGCCGTCGTCAAGGTGATCAAAACCGTTGAAAAAAGCGCTGGCATTCACTACGACGAGACGCAAACCGCCGCTATTAAGCAGGCCCTGAAAAACGAGATTTTTCTTTTGACCGGCGGCCCCGGCACCGGAAAGACCACCGTGGTCAACGGCATCGTGCGCGCCTACGCGGAGCTGAAGGGCCTGAGCCTGGATATTAACTTGTACAAGGACGAGCCGTTTCCGCTGATGCTGGCCGCGCCGACGGGCCGGGCGGCCAAGCGCATCATGGAGACCACCGGCCTGCCGGCGTCGACGATCCATCGGCTGCTCGGGCTGGCCATCGATGCCCAGGAGTACGAACCCAAGGACCTGCCGGACGGACTTTTGGTCGTCGACGAAATGTCGATGGTCGACACCTACCTGTTCCGCACGCTGCTGGCGGCGCTGCACCCCGGCATCAAAGTCATCCTGGTCGGGGATAAGGACCAGCTGCCGTCAGTCGGGCCCGGCCAAGTGTTTGCGGATCTGCTGCGCAGCCGGACGCTGCCGGCGATGGAGCTGCGGCACATTCACCGCCAGGATGAGGACTCGTCCATCATTCCGCTGGCCCACGCGATCAATGCTGGCCGGCTGCCGGCGGACTGGCGCGAAAGCAAAAAGGACCGCTCGTTCATTCTGTGCCCACCGGATCAACTGGCGCGTGTGGTCGGGCAGGTCGTTGGCAAGGCCGCGACCCAGTTCGATAAGGCCGATGTGCAGGTGCTGGCGCCAATGTACCGCGGCGCCGCCGGTATCGACCAGCTCAACCCGCTGATCCAGGACATTTTGAATCCCAAAAAGTCCAACCGCACTAAGGAAGTCGAGTTTGGCCCGGTGAAATACCGCATCGGCGACAAGGTGCTGCAGCTGGTCAACAACCCAGACGCCAATGTCTTTAACGGCGAGCTGGGCATCATCACCGGCATCACGGCGGCCAAGGACGCCGACAGTAAAACCGACGAGCTCACCATTGATTTTGACGGCAACGAGCTGCAATACCAGCGCAGTGACTGGAGCAAGATCACGCTGGCCTACGCGACCTCGATCCACAAGGCGCAGGGCTCGGAGTTTCCGGTGGTGATCCTGCCGCTGACGCTGGGGGCGCGGCGCATGCTGCGGCGAAACCTGCTGTACACGGCGGTGACGCGGGCCCGCGATTTTCTCATTTTAATGGGGGACCCACGGGCGTTCGAAACGGCGGTCGAAGCCGTGGCCGACAACCGCCAAACCGCGCTGGTCGACCGGTTGACCAAGGTCATGAAGCAGGACCAGCCGGATATTTTCGCGCCAACTGCGCCGACTGACACGGTGCCTCAAGCACCGGCCACCCGGGTGGTTGACAGTGCGCCGGTTGCTTCGGATAATAATGATAGTGAAGCGATTGATCAAAATAAAGAATACCGCCTGACCAAAGCATTGATCCAGGCTCAGACCATCGACCCGCGCATCGGGCTGAACGGGCTGACGCCGGCCAAGCTGTTGGCAGCGCAGGAGGCTGAGTAAGCCACTAAGGAGTTTTTATGGCAGACGACATCCGCGATTCGCTTGAGATCAGACCGGTCACTCCGGCCAACCTTGAGCAGTTCAACGATTTATTAGCCTACGTGTTTCAAGTCACGGCCAAGGAAGTTGAGGAGTCTGGCTACGAAGACGGTGAGCTCGAGCGGGCTAAGCGGCCGGTGCTCGAAAAGTCCGACGTCATCGGCTGGTGGCAGGGCGACGAGCTGATTTCGCAGCTGGCCATTTACCCGTGCCGCGTCAACATCCACGGTAAGCTGTACGACATGGCCGGGCTGACCGGCGTCGGGACGTACCCCGAGTATGCCGGTCACGGGCTCATGCACGATCTGGTCAAAATTGGCCTTTCGCACATGCGGGACCACCACCAGTGGATCTCGTATCTGTACCCGTACAGCATTCCGTTTTACCGGAAAAAGGGCTGGGAGATCATGTCCGACCACCTGACGTTCGACGTGAAGGACACCCAACTGCCCAAGGTCGACAATTCGTTGCCCGGTCACGTGGAGCGGCTGGAAATCGATGACCCGGACGTGATCGAGATTTACAACCGGTTTGCCCTGCACAATCACGGGGCAATGATCCGCAACCAGCTCAACTGGGACGAGTACTGGCGCTGGGAGGACGAGGACGAGCGTATCGCCGGGGTTTACTACGACGACAACGATATTCCTCAGGGTTACGTCCTCTACTGGATCGCCGATGAGGTGTTCCACATCAAGGAAATGGTGTACAACACTCAGGAAGCGCGCATCGGCCTGTGGAACTTTGTCGCGGCGCACTTTTCCATGGTCGAGCACGTCAAAGGCGACATTTATAAAAACGAGCCGCTGCACTTCCTGCTCGATGACGGCGACATCATGCAAACCATTCACCCGTACTTCATGGCCCGCATTGTCGATGTGGCCCAGTTCCTCAAGGTTTACCCGTTTGAGGAAGCGGAAAAGCCGTTGCACTTCATCGTGTCCGACCCGCTGGCGGATTGGAACAACGGTGTCTTCGGCCTGTGGTGGGACGAAGGTGGCCACTTGCAGGTGACCGACCGACCAGTCGGGGACCCGGTTAAGCTGGACATTCAGACCCTGACGACGATGCTGATGAGTTACCGCCGGCCGTCGTACTTGGCGAAAATCGAGCGCATCGAAGCCAGCAAGGCCGCCATCAAGCAGCTGGAGCGCATTATTCCCAACGATGAACCGTACTTCTCCGATTACTTCTAACCGAATAGGAGTCAAAAACAAACGTGTCATTGCCTAACGAAAGGGCAGTGACACGTTTGTTTTTGGTCCAGGTTAGTAATTAATTTTTTGTTGGCAGGTTAAACCAGAAGTTCTGCTTGGCCACAGTGAATTCCAGCTCAAACGGGCGGGTCCCCATTTCCTCACCGTCCATTTGGCCCTGTTCCAGTTCTGCTGTTTCCAGGCGCAAGTGGGTGCCCTTGAAGTAGTGCACGCGCTCGTACTTATGCGCCTTGCCGCGGATCATCTGAATCAGGTAAAAAAGGAACGCGACCCAGTTGGGGTGTTCGGCCACGACCAGATCCAGCAGCCCATCGGTGGGCACCGCACCAGGCATGAAGCGAATCCCCCCGCCAAAGTACGGGTGGTTGGTGGCATCCACTAGGAAGGCGTTTTGAATGATCTCCATCCGGCCTTGCTGATCGTAGACGATCACCGTGAACGGCTTTTGCGCGAAGAACACGATCACCGCGGTGACAAAATAGGAGAGCTTACCCAGATGGAACCGGTTGAGAAAGGTCTTGATCTGACTGTGCGAACTGTGGGCGATGGTGTTGCCGTCATAGCCGATGCCGACGTTGTTGACAAAATAGCCGCTTTCTTGGTGGGTTTGCTCAGTGTACTGCCCGACGTCCAGGACCAGCGGCTTTTCAGCGCTCAGGACGCATTCAAGCGCCTGCATGGGGTCGTCCGGCAGTCCGATCCCGCGCGCGAAATCGTTGCCGGAACCGGCGGGGATGTAGCCAACTGGGAGGTCAGCTTGCCGCGTCATTTTCAATCCGGTAATCGTTTGGTTAAGTGTCCCATCGCCGCCGATCACCAGCACCACCGCACCGGGATGGTCGTTGAAGCTGCCGATTTGCTTGGCAAGCTGCACCGTGTGGCCGGAGTACCGGCTGACTCGCACCTCATACTCGATTGCGCGGTCGTTCATGACCTTGCGGACTGCCTTTAGCGTGTCCACGGCGTTGCCAGAGCCTGCTGCCGGATTGAAAATAATGTAGTAAAATGCCGCCGCCATGCGTTCGCCTCCTCCAAAAATCACTAATACTGATTATACCGGCCAGGCATGAATAACACAATAAATTCAGTGGTACACGATGAATATTTATACGTTTAAATTAAGCTCGCAGCAGTGCGACAGCCTGTGCAGGCGGGATTGGTATCGTCGACGACCTTGCATCCCGCCTTCATAATGAGTTCCGGCGCCATTGGAAGGGAGGACAACCATGTCAAATTTGATTTTCGCATGACGGTGCTGCTGCTCTTGAGAGGCGCCGTTTTTCGCCATCAGCAACAGCGCTCGCGCTTTGATTGGTGCTGCTGGGTCTGGTGCTGCTGGTCGGCGTCAGCGGTTGGGGGATCAGGCTGTTTGACGTGACTGACCTGGTACTTAATTACTCATGGTGGTTTGATCGGGGATGGATTTGTCACTGTGGTTTTGAAAATACAAAAAAATGATTCTCAGCGGTGAGCCGAGAATCATTTTTGCTTTTTACAGCGTGATCAGCATTGGCAGGATCACAGGGTGGCGCTCCGTCTTATCAAACAGGAATTCCTGCAGGTTGGACGTGATCGCATCCTTAAGCATGCCTTCAGTGACTTTTTCGTTGTCCTTGAAGGTGTTCTTAATCGTGCGGTAAACCCGGTGCTGAGCTTGGTTGATCAGCTCACCGGATTCGCGCATGTAGATGAACCCACGCGATAGCAGGTCGGGGCCGGCAAACACGGCCTGTTTCTGCATGTTGATCGTGGCCACGACCACGACCAGGCCTTCTTCGGAAAGCATGCGGCGATCGCGGATGACCGCGTTGCCGATGTCACCGACGCCATTGCCGTCAACGTAGACGTCGCCAGCCGGGAAGTGGCCGGCACGGTGGGCCGTATCGGCAGTCAGTGCCAACACATCACCGTTGTCCATGATGAAGCAGTGGTCGGCTGGGACGTGGCATTCCTGCGCCAGCTCGGTGTGGATCTTCAGCATCCGGTACTCACCGTGAATTGGCATGAAGAACTTCGGCTTCATCAGCCGCAGCATCAACTTCTGCTCCTCCTGGCCGCCGTGACCAGAAGTGTGGACGTTGTTGACCTTGCCGTGAATGACGGTTGCGCCAGCTTCTTCCAGCTCGTTGATCACGTGGTTCACGGAAACCGTGTTGCCAGGGATCGGGTTGGAAGAGAAGACGACGGTGTCGCCAGGCTGAATCGTGATCTGCCGGTGCGTGCCGTTGGCGATCCGAGATAAGGCCGCCATCGGTTCGCCTTGCGAGCCGGTGCAGAGGATCATGACTTTTTCCGCCGGCATCTTGTTGAGTTCGTGCGGATCGATCAGCTCGTCATCTGTGACGTCGAGGTAGCCGAGTTCGCGGCCGTTGACCAGCGCGGTTTCCATCGACCGGCCGAAGACGGCGATTTTGCGCCCGTGCTCACGGGCAGCCTGAATCGCTTGCTCCATCCGGGAGATGTTCGACGCGAAGGTGGCAAAAATGATGCGACCCTTGATGTCGTCGAAAATGTGGCGGATTGAGCGGCCAACGAAGCGCTCAGACTTCGTGAAGTTCGGGATCTCGGCGTTGGTCGAGTCGCTCATTAAGAGCAGCACGCCTTCCTCGCCAAGCTTGGCCATGCGCTGCAGGTTCGGCGCCGGCTGATCGCCGACTGGGGTCAAGTCAAACTTATAGTCCCCAGTTTCCACGATGGCACCGTACGGGGTATGAACCGCGACCCCGAGGGTATCGGGAATACTGTGAGTGGTGCGGAAGAAGTCGACCCAGAGGTTTTTAAACTTCAGGACGTCTTCTTCCTTGATTTCGTGCAGCTCGGTGGAACGCAGCAGTCCGTGTTCCTCCAGCTTGCCGCGAATCAGCGCAGCGGCAAGCGGTGGGGCGTAAACCGGGACATTCGGGACTTCGCGCAGGAAGTACGGAATGCCGCCGATGTGATCTTCGTGCCCGTGGGTGATCACGAGGGCATCGATCATGTCCTTGTGATCCACCAGGTACGAGTAATCAGAAATCACGTAGTCAATGCCCAGCAGGTCATCTTCGGGGAATTTGATCCCGTTATCGATAATGACGATTTCATCCTTGTACTGGACGCCATACATGTTCTTACCGATCTCACCGAGACCGCCGATGGCAAAGACTGCGACTTCATCTTTCTTTATGTTCAAATCCATGATCAGAACTCCGTCAACTTATAGTTTGGGGACTTCTGCTCGTATTCCAAGAAGTTGCCATTGAGCTCCTGCACAAGCTCAATGTTGTAGTCCGTGTGTTCTTCGACAGCAGCGCGCGCAGCGGCCGCGGATTCGGCCTCCATGTAAAGGGTCTGGGTGGTTTCCCGCCGCGGATTGCGGATCTTGTCTGGTTGGTACAATACTTTGTAGATCATTGATAAAAACTCCTTTGCACGCGAAAATGGCCTCAGCGTGAGGATCTTCGCAAATTTTGCCGGTCAAATGTTGAAAACTCAACAGTTATAGATAGTTTAGCATATAAGGAGGGCCGACGCCACCAGCTACCAGCGGCATCGCCGGCCCGAAAGCGGTATAATGAGTAAAAAGGAGGCGAGGCCATGTACTGGTTGCTTGCTGTGATTGCCGTCGGTGTGGTCTTCGCCATCGTGATTTGGTTGCGGATCGCCCGCAGGCGTCGCGCGCTGCGCCTGTTTGTCTGGCACAGTCAGCAGCTGACGGACCAAGTCGTTGAAGAGGTCCTGACCGTGCTGCATTGGCCGTATGACAAGCCGCTGCACTCCGCCGCGGTCGCCGATGTCTGGGGCCACGGCATCATGGGCTTTGAGTACGAGACAGAGACACCGAAAATCAAGATCACGCGTGACCGGCTGCAAAATCAGCTGCGTGACACGGCGGAAGATCAGCACATCGCCAGTTCAGATCCGCGTTATCCGGCGTTTGTGATTACCGATTTTTGGGAGCGGGACGGCAAGACGCACTTTGACGTTGCGTTTGTCACGAACGCGCCGACCATTGCCTACCTGCAGGATATCCAGCGCGTCTAGGCGAGAAAAAGCGTCCCTGATGGTTTTGCAAGGGTTTGCCTTGCAGAGTCATCGGGGACGCTTTTGAATCAGTCGATCAAGATGCCTTCAGGGTCCATCTTGAATGGCGTCTTCTTGTTGATGTGATCATAGAATAAAATGCCGTTGAGGTGATCGATTTCGTGCTGGCAGACGATCGCCGGGTAGTTCTTTAGGCGCACCTTCTTGGTTTCGCCCTCGAGGTTTTGATAACGGATGGTGACGCGATCGTGCCGGACCACATAGCCCTCGACATCGTTATCGACCGACAGGCAGCCTTCCCCTTCAGACAACGCGGCGTCCTGCACAGAGTTGGAGATGATCACGGGGTTGACCAGGACTTCCTTAAACAGGATCGTGTCGTCCGGACCTGGGACCAGGACGGCCGCCATGCACTCGGACACACCGACTTGCGGGGCGGCAAGGCCAACGCCTGGCCGAAGGTGATACTTTTTGTTTTCCTCTTCATCCTGACTGACCACAAGGTATTCCATCAGGTCATGGGCCAGCTGTTTGTCTTTATCAGACAAGGGAAATGCCACTTTCTTGGCCCGTGCGCGCAGGATCGGATCACCATCTCTGGTGATATCTTTCATTAAGTACAAGAGAACCCCTCCACTTCGAATCGTTTCCATATTACTGTAGCACAACTGGCAGTCAAGAAAAACCGCGTATCTCGCGGCTGGTGCGCGGTTCCGCTAGATTTTGCGTGCGGTCGGTCTAAATGAGAAAATGCTCATCAGGCCCGATAGACCGGGCCTGGGTGGTTGACAGGCACGGCAAAAGTAAGTAGAATGAACTTTGTAGTGAAATATGGTGCTTTCCGTTAGGTGAGGCTCCTATACGAACAATGCTGCTGCTCAGAAACATCCAGAGATGCCAATGAGTCAACTGCGCCTGTCTATTAAGGCCCGCGCTAATGCAGCTGAGATTTTTTCTAGGCGTATAGTGCTAAAACTAAACGATTGGGATGCAAATCGCGCAGGCCTAATCGGTGTGCGCTTTTTTCAATTCTAGATGAGAAAAATGCGGGTGGAAACCGTAAGCACAACGGTAAGACAACTGGAAGGTGGTGAGCGCAATGAAACAAACAGCGATTGACGGTGGCGGTAGTCCGGACAGTGCGGATCCCGGAAGGTTTGTCATTGTGCCACCACTTAGTTCTACATATAAGTAAATAGGCGCATCGCAAGCCCTCTCTGGGAAGAGAGGAGAACACGATGTTCATGCAAGAATATTCTGGCCTGAGCACGACTCAGGTCAACAAGATGCAGTTCAACTTGCGCACTGTTGCGACGCCACTTCGTTCCACGTTCCCACTGCGCCCAATTGCCATGCTCAGCGCTGGCTTGGGTCTGCTCAGCGACGTCCTGCTTGACCGGGTTTGGCTCGGGCTGGCGCTGACGGCGCTGCTGGTGATCGGTGGCTACGCGGTGCACGCAGCATTTTGCCGCTGGCTGACCAACTTCAATGGCAACCGCCAGGTCCTGGTGGTTCGCGACGGGTTGGTTCGGGGCACCACGCTTGCCGGACTTGTCGCTGGTGACATCGTCAAGATCCCAGCCGGCACGCTGCTGGCGACGGATGTGGCGACCACTGCTTCAGCAACACCAAGCCGCTGGCTTCAGGTTATCCTGAAGTTGACCGGCAAGACAATGCCGCAAGGGGTTGCTCTAGCCGGCAGTCGCGTCAACGAAGACGTTCAGGCGAAAGTGCTGGCTGTGGGCGACGAGCGGTACATTGCGAAAATGGCAAACGACATTTTTGCAGTCAAAAGCGAGCTGCCTTTAGCAATGATTGCCAAGGCCATCCTGGCTAGCATCAAGTGCGCAGTGATCCGGTTGAGCCGGGCACTCGGCGCAAGCAAGTTGATTCGGCAAGTTGAAATTAAAGTCAAGCAGGTTCACGACGACTTGGCCCTGATCCCGCAGGTTGCGGGACGGGCTTCCCTGGTTAAAAGTGACGTGAGTGCGGTCAAAGAGACCGCGTTCCGGTATAACCAGGACCCAGTCACGTCGCCCCGACCCTCAATCTAATTGAAAATGAGATGCCTACCGTCCATCATTCGATGGGCGGTATTTTTGCGTTTTCCTGCTGGGCGTGGAGAGCCGATAGCTCATCCGGCGCGCAAGTTTGGCAGCAGGCGGGTACTCAGGGGCCAACCGAGTCATCAGTTTACCCCACAGAAAAAGCGCATTGGTGAGAGCCTTAAGCTCATCATCAATACGCTTTCGAGTTAGTTTTTGATTGTAGCTACCGCATGGTTTTGGCGTCCTGGCGAACCAGAATGTCGGCGATTATCTCTGCCAACGTGTGCTTGGCCATGCTGGCTTCAGTATCGCGTTGAATGGCGGCGTACACGTCATTCAGGGTGTCTTGAATATTGCCGCCAACAATGCACAATGGGTTAGTTTTATCATCGATGTGCAACAGGTTGTGATTGTCCTCAACCGCCAGATAAACGTCGAGCAGAGTGATGTTTTCAGGGGACTTAGCTAGAGTCACCGCGACCTTGCCAGGTTGGCTATTGAGCAGGCCGGCCTTGACTAGTTTAGACATCATTTGCCGCACCATGCTTTGGTTGGCTTCCACGCTTGCGGCAATCGCGGCACTCGATAGGTCGCCGCCGGCATAAATCTGGACGTACGCCAAAATGTGGAGAGCATCACTGAGTTTATGGGAAAATTTCATCGTTTATCCTGCTTTCAGAATGGCGGCGGCAGTGGCGGTGTTACCCACCCGATACTGGTGAAAGGAACCAGGGGTCCTACGCTTCTGGGCGGTAGCTGCGCTTCAGGAAGGCCGACATGCTTTCTGGCTTATCGCCAGTGATCTTCGCAAAATCGTGAGTGGCCTGGTCGAACAGACCCAGGGCGCCGGCGGCATACATGCTGGCGAGTTCTTCACCATCACCTTCCGCCGCGTAAATTCGGCCGAATTCTGCCGTGGTCACGGGTTTATAGCCAATTTCATGACCGGTGACTTTGGTCATGATCCGTCCTAGTTCTGGCATGGTCAGGGCTTTTTCCTGGGTCAGCGTGTATATTTGGCCAGCGTCGCGCAGTTCCGGTTTTACGGCCAGAGTGGCAATTGCCTTGGCGCTGTCGTCCTGGGTGATAAAACTCATCGCCTGATTGCCGACGGGATAGATCAAGGCCTGGCGCTCGATCAACTCCGGCAAATAAGGGACGAGCGGATCGGCGTACAGCGAGTTTTTCGCGACAGCATATTGGAGGCCGCTGGTTGCCAGCTTGCGTGGGGCGTAGGCGTAGTATGGTGACATTCTAAAAGGATTATTCTCCTGGTCGGCATAAAAACTGACGAACACGACAGACGGCACCTTCGCGAGTTTGAGCGCTTTAATTGAGTTTTCAAATTCGGTGATTCGCTGTAAGACATCGTAGGTTTTGCTGGGAATGTAGATGACGACGTCTTGACCAGAGAAAGCCTGACGCATGGTCTCGACGTTGAGGTAATCCAGAGCGACCGTGTTGATCCCTCGCTCGCTCAGGGCAGTGGCTTTTGCTGGGGTGTGCACAGCCGCGGTTAACGCGGACGCGCCGACCAGAGCGACCAACTGATCGATGACTTTGCGACCGAGATGTCCGGTAGCGCCAGTGATGAGATATCTCATGAATTGGGCCTCCTAGTAGAATGATGGACTGACATGACCTGGTGTTTTTCTGTGATTAACCTGTTGCTTTAATAATAACAGCTAATAAACATTATGCAAGAATTTTTCCGAAACATTTATATGTACAGTGGCATTTCGGTGGGGAAAGTGCGATAGTCCACTAGTTCAGGGACCGGCATCTCCCCTGAAAACTGCGCGTGTTCCCTAGTTAGACACGCCCGCCACTGTCCACGATCCAGTGTCCACGTTTTGACATGAAACTGTATCCTCTTCTCGCGCAGCAATTGTTTAATATGGCATTAAGAGAGTTGGAGGGTAAGCATGCAAAAAGTAGTGGTTTGTGGGGACACTGCGGCGACGGAAGACATCGCCGCCAAACTGATCCAGAGTCGGTTGCCGCTGACGGTCCTGCTTGACGCGCCGGATGCTGATAAGGTGGGCATGGATGGTCTGATCGCACTGGCGGCGGTGAGTGAAAATCCGCTTCAAAAGGCGACGCCGAAGCAGTTGGCCGACACGGATGTGCTTGTCATCACCGATTTTGCCGACGGGGCGGCGGAAATGGTGCAGGCGGCCAATCTGGCCGGCATGCGGCGCGTACTGAAGTCGGCCATGGGGGTCGGTTTTGCCGGCAAGGTGCTGGTGGCGACACAGGAAAGTGAGCTGTGCACCTATTTTGCGCAGCGCTTTTCAGGACTGAAGGCCAACGCGGTGATGGGCATCGGGACGATGGGGCTGACCCGCTGCTTCGAGCACAGCCTGGCGCGCGAGTTTGACGTGCCGGCCGGGGCCGTGACGGCTTACGTCATCGGCACCCAGCCTGACTTCACGCTGCTGTGGAGCCGGGCGTACATCGGCGCGACGACGGTGATGAGCCTGCTTCAGGAAACCGACGACGCGGCCGGCCTCATGACGCGCGTGCAGGCGGCTTGTCAGGCATACGCTAGGGCAGCAGATGGCCACAGTTTCTGCGGCCTGATCGAGCGGCTGCTGGCGGCCAATGCTGGCAGCGCCTTGATTGCCCCAGTGGCGGTGCGCTACGATGAGGGGGACCAGCCGCTGGTGTACTCGCGGCCGGTTCAAATTGATCGACGCGGGGTGACGGCAGTCGCGAGCGTTAGTGGGTCCGAAGCCGAGCAGCAAAGCCTGGCTGAGGCGCTGACGCGGCTTTCCGCGCAAATCGCCGCGATCGAGGCAGGAGAGAATTGAATTTGAAACCCAACTATGAATACCCATTGGACTTGGATTGGTCCAAGGCCGACATGATCAAGGTCACCACTCTGTACAGCTTGGTAGAAGACGCTTATGAAAAAGGGGTCGACCGCGCCAACTTGCAGGCCGCCTACGCCGCGTTCAAAACGGTCGTGCCCGACAAGGGGACTGAGCGGCAGCTGGACCGGGAGTTCGAGCAAGCCTCGGGCTACTCAATTTACCGCGTGATGAAGGCGGCGCAAGGGACCAGCTCAGGCCGCGTGCGCATGAAGGAGGCAACCCGCAATGCTGAAAGCACTCGCAGCAAACATTGAAGCCTGGCTGACTGAAAGCCGCACGCGCATCCTGACGGCGATGCAAACGCCGGTCAGCGTGGCCACAAAAACGGGTCGCAACGACCTCGTGACCAACGTCGACGCCGACAATCAGGCCTTTCTGGTGGGCAAGATTCGCACCGCCTATCCGCAGGCCAAAATTGAGGCCGAGGAAGGCACCGCCGCCAAGGTCACTGACTTAGACGGCCTGGTTTTTTTTGTCGACCCCATTGACGGCACGATGAATTTTGTCAAGCAGCGGGCCAACTTTGCCGTGATGATCGGCGTTTATCAGGACGGGGCCCCGCTATACGGCGCCATCATGGACGTGATGCGCAATGAGCTGGTCACCGGTGGGCCGAGCCTGCCCCCGGCGCTGAACGGCCAGCCGGTGAGCCTGCCACTTGACCGCTTGCTGAAAGATGGCCTGCTGGGTGCCAGCGGGCCGATGACTATTCACAACTACCTGAACTTGGGTGACATCGCTTTGGCTAGCTCCGGTGCGCGGATCTCCGGGTCTGCGGGCATGGAGTTCAAGGCCATTACGTTGGGGCAGCTGGTGGGCTACGTCTCCTACCTGCAGCCTTGGGACATTGCGGCGGGGATGGCGATCGGCGCCGGGTTTGGTCTGCAATGCAGCCGCCCGGACGGTCAGCCTGTTGACCTGCTTCAAGCCGGCGTGGTAGTTGCCGCCATGCCGCAGGCACACGCCGAGATCCTGCACCGGATGCAAGCAAAGTAGTTTTCAAGGATTCCTCGCACGACTTTTCAGAAAAGCTATCCGAGGAGGCCCGTTTGTGCTATACTCTTATTTCGAAGACTGTCTCAGAAGAGGCATGTTTTTTTATGCCAGAACCAGCGCCGAGTTGGTTGGCATTCTGCAGCCACACAAGGCCATTCTGAAAGGAAGTTAATTAATTTGAAGACTCGCGACGATATTCGCAATATTGCGATCATTGCCCACGTTGACCACGGTAAGACCACTTTGGTCAACGAAATGTTAAAGCAGTCCGACACGTTGCCGGAACATATGCAGATCGGGGACCGCGCGCTTGATTCCAACGCGATCGAAAAGGAACGCGGGATCACCATCCTGTCGAAGAACACTGCCGTTAAGTACGGTGACACGACCATCAACATCGTGGACACGCCAGGGCATGCTGACTTCGGTGGGGAAGTTGAACGCATCATGAAGATGGTCGATGGCGTGCTGTTGGTCGTTGACGCGTTTGAAGGCACGATGCCCCAGACCCGCTTCGTTTTGAAAAAGGCCTTGGAACAACACCTGACCCCAATCGTCGTGATCAACAAGATCGACCGTCCCGGTGCCCGTCCGGCAGAAGTCGTCGACGAAGTCCTCGAATTATTCATCGAACTGGGTGCTGACGAAGACCAGCTCGAGTTCCCAATCGTGTACACGTCCGCCATTAACGGCACGTCCAGCTACTCGGACAAGCCGGAAGACCAGACGCACACGATGAAGCCGCTGTTTGACACCATCTTGAAGACCATTCCGGCGCCGGAAGATACATCCGACCAGCCGCTGCAGTTCCAGGTTTCCATGCTGGACTACAACGACTACGTAGGCCGGATTGGGATCGGCCGGGTGTTCCGCGGTTCAATCTCCGTTGGTGACAACGTGACCTTGATGAAGCTGGACGGCTCGACTAAGAACTTCCGCGTCACCAAGATGTTCGGGTTCTTCGGTCTGAAGCGGATCGAGATTCAGCACGCCGAATCCGGCGATCTGATCGCCGTTTCCGGGATGGAAGACATTTACGTCGGTGAAACCGTCGCCGCTGCCGATCACCCAGAAGCACTGCCGATTCTCCGCATCGATCCGCCGACTCTGCAGATGATGTTCATGCAAAATGACTCACCGTTTGCCGGCCGTGAAGGCGACAAGGTCACCGCGCGTAAGCTGGAAGACCGCCTGAAGGCCCAGCTGCAGACCGATGTCTCACTGCGCGTTGACGACACCGACAAGGCTGGCGCCTGGATGGTTTCCGGTCGTGGTGAACTTCACCTTTCGATTTTGGTCGAAGAAATGCGCCGTGACGGCTTTGAGCTTCAGCTCGGCCGGCCGGAAGTCATCTATCGCGAAATCGATGGCCAGATCATGGAGCCGTTTGAAGAGGTCCAGATCGACATTCCTAGCAAGTACACCGGCACCGTTATCGATGCGATGTCCCAGCGCAAGGGTGAGATGCAGGACATGTCCGATGAGGGCAACGGCCAGACGCGTTTGGTCTTCCTGACCCCGTCGCGTGGCCTGATTGGTTACTCGACTGAATTTCTTTCCTCGACCGGTGGTTACGGCATCATGAACCACACCTTTGAAAAGTACATGCCAGTGGTTCGCAACTGGACGCCTGGCCGTGTCAATGGTGCGCTGGTTTCCATCAACGCAGGCGTGGCCACGACTTACTCTCTGCAGAGCATTGAGGAACGCGGGCAGCTGTTTGTTGACGCCGGCACTGAAGTTTACGAAGGCATGATCGTCGGCATGAACAACCGTGAAACCGATATCGCCGTTAACGCGACGAAGGGCAAGAACTTGACTAACACCCGTGCGGCCGGGAAAGACCACGCGGCGGCCATCAAGACTCCGAAGAACATGAGCCTTGAAGAGTCGATCGAGTTCCTGAACGACGACGAGCTTTGCGAAGTCACCCCGAAGAGCGTGCGGCTGCGCAAGAAGATCTTAAACACTGGCGAGCGTCAAAAGGTCGCTAAGCGTAAGAAGATCGCCACCACAGACAAGAAGTAATTTTGTTAAGACGCTGAGAACCGTTACCACAACTATGTGGTGGCGGTTTTTTTGCGTTGGCCCGCAAAAAGTCCTGACCCGGGCAAATTAGGGGCTTTCGGGAAGGCTAAAATATCGCTATACTTACATATGAAGTTTTATCATATACCTAGAGCATATTTGGGGAATCATGAGAAGGGGAGGTGGCGTGATGGCAAAGTCATCCCGAAAAGAGCACCAAGTCATGTTCGCTGAAGAGGAGGCCGGCTCGAAAAGCCTGGACGAAATCAACGGCAGCATTAAGGTCCCGAAGAACGCCGGATTCTGGAAAACCCTGCTGACCTACACGGGACCCGGGATCCTGATCGCGGTCGGCTACATGGATCCCGGCAACTGGATCACCTCGATCGCCGGGGGCGCGCAGTTCAAGTACACGCTGTTGACAGTGGTCCTGATTTCCAGTTTGACTGCGATGCTGCTGCAGGCGATGGCCGCCCGGTTGGGCATTGTGACCGGGAAGGACTTGGCGCAGCTCACCCGTGAGCGCACGGGTAAAGCCACTGGCATTATTTTGTGGATCATCACCGAGTTGGCGATTATGGCGACCGATGTCGCGGAAATCATCGGGTCGGCGATTGCGCTGGAGCTGCTGTTCAAGATCCCGCTAATCGTCGGCATCATCATTACTTCTGCCGATGTGTTGATTCTGTTGTTGCTGATGAAGTTAGGCTTCCGCAAAATTGAGGCCATCGTCGCGGTGCTGGTTGCCGTGATCCTGCTGGTCTTCACATACGAAGTTTTACTTTCTAAGCCAGATGTCGGGCAGATGCTGCAGGGCTACATTCCGTCCCCGCGCATTCTGACGAACCGCTCTGAGCTGTACTTGGCCCTGGGGATCGTCGGCGCGACCGTTATGCCGCATGACCTTTACCTGGGCTCGTCGATTTCGCAGACCCGCGCGGTCGATCGCTCGGACCACAAAGCCGTTAAGCGGGCGATCCGTTTCAGCACCATCGATTCCAACATTCAGCTGAGCATCGCGTTCATCGTGAACTCGCTGCTGCTGATCTTAGGGGCGGCGCTGTTCTTTGGCACCAACTCCGACCTGGGCCGCTTCGTCGACCTGTTCAACGCCTTGCAGGACAGCAAGGTCGTCGGCGCCATCGCTAGCCCGGTCCTGTCGATGCTGTTCGCCGTGGCGCTGCTGGCGTCCGGCCAAAGCTCGACCATCACCGGCACCCTGGCCGGCCAGATCATCATGGAAGGGTTCATCCGGCTGAAGATGCCGCTGTGGGCCCAGCGCTTGCTGACCCGGTTGCTGTCGGTCACCCCAGTTTTGATTTTTGCCATTATTTACAAAGGTAACGAGGCCAAAATTGAAGGCCTGCTGACGTTCTCTCAGGTGTTCCTGTCGGTGGCCTTGCCGTTCGCAGTGGTGCCGCTCGTCCAGTACACCTCCAGCGAGGAGTTAATGGGCGAGTTCAAGAACCGAGCGTGGGTCAAGTACGCGGCGTGGTTTGTCACAATCGTGCTGGTCATCCTGAACGTCTGGCTGATTCTCCAGACCCTCGGCATTAATATTTAAATCAAAAGTCGTCCAGATATTTGGACGACTTTTTTGTTGACGTCCTTTCGTTAAGGGGGTATCTTGACAGCGTAGGTTAGTTACTCAACTAATTAACTAAACAACTGGAAGGAGGCGGCCCATGAAATTCGATGCTAGCAGCGTCGTGCCGCTGTATCAGCAAATCGCCGACCAGTTCACGGCGGGGATTCTGAGCGGCGCGTTCGCTGAGGACACGCAAATTCCGTCGACGACTGAAGTGGCGAAGACCTACGCCATTAATCCGGCCACCGTGCTAAAGGGGATGAACGTTTTGGTCGATTTGGGGTTGATCGAGAAGCGGCGCGGCATCGGGATGTTCGTGGTGCCTGGGGCGCAGGCTAAGATCAAGGCGAAGCGCAAGCATGATTTTTACGCCGAGCGCATCGCGAACTTGATTGCGGCCGCCAAGGCGTTGGACATCAGTCAGGCGGAACTGATCGCCGCGATAGAAGAGGGGTATGGGGCATGAGCAAGTTAGAGTTCAAGCAAGTGACACGCAACTTCGGCGCCAACAAGGTGCTGCGCGGCGTCAACATGACATGGGAGGCCGGCCAGCTGTACGGCTTGCTCGGCCGCAACGGCGCCGGCAAAAGCACGCTGATGAAAATCGTCAACAACCGCCTTTTCCCGACGGCCGGCAAGGTGCTGCTGGACGGCAAAAGCGTTACCGAAAATGCTGACGCCCAAAATCGCATTTTCCTGATGAGCGCGGCGATGCTGTACCCAGGCGATAGCCGGATCGAGCAGCTGTTTACGCTGACGCGGGAGATGTACGGGAGTTTCGATGACGAACTGGCCGCTCACCTGGCCAAGGCGTTTGGGCTGGATCCGCACCAGCGGTTCCGCAAGCTGTCGACCGGGTATCGCACCATCGCCAAGCTGATCATCGCGTTGTGCGTACCGTGCGAGTTCGTGATGCTGGATGAGCCGGTGCTGGGGCTGGACGCGAATAACCGGGAGATTTTCTACCAGGAGTTGGCCAATACTTTTGCCAGCAAGCCGCGGACGTTCATCATCGCGTCCCACCTGATCGAGGAAATCGAGAATCTGGTCACGCATGTGTTCGTGCTGGACGGCGGGACCATCACCTTGGACGAGGACGTGGCCGACCTAACCGCCAAGGGCCGCGTGGTTACGGGTCCGACGGCACTGGTTCACGAGTGGCTCGGCGGCACCTGCACGCTGCGCGAAGTGGCGCTGGGCGGCATGTTGACGGCATACACGTTGGATGCGCCACTGGAAAAGCCGGTGCCGGCAGGCGTCACAGTCGGCGGCATGGATCTGCAACAGATGTATCTGGAGCTGACCCGCAACGGGGGTGAAGTCGATGAGGCGTAAATTTCAGGCGATGCTGAAAGTGCAGCTGCAGATGATGAGTATCGTCATGATTGGCGGCCTGGTTGGCTGGGGCGTGCTGGTGGGGATGAGTGTGTTCGGCGGCGCGTCTGATGCCAACGGCTGGTCTGGCGAGTTTATTGGCCTGTACATCGCTGCAATTTTGGGCTATTTTGCCATGCCCTGGGCGCTAGGGTCGGCGTTTCAAAACGGGGTCAGTCGCAAGCTTTATCTGCAAACCGCAGCGGTCGGGCTGGTAGCTTGTTCCGCGCTGCTGGCGGTGTTCGTCACCATGGTCAGTCTCATTCCCCTGGTTCGCGGTACGGGCAGTTTTCTCGCTTCTGTTTATCACCTAACTGGGCCAACTGGGGTGCTGATGGGTGCTGTGCTGCGGCTGGTGGCATACTTAGCTTTCGCAGCCATCGGGGCAGCCCTCGGTTTTGCCACCCTGCCACTCAGCGGAAAGATCAGGTTTGCGCTGGTGTTTGGTGTGTATGGGCTGATGGTGCTGCCGGGGCTGGCACTGGTGCTGATTATGCTGGCATTGCCGAGTCTGGCCACCGATTCGGGCGTGCTCCAGTTCCTGCTGGCGCTGATTGGACTGCCGCTGCACGGGGCGCCTCAGCCGCTGATCCTGCTTTTGGTCTTCGCAGTGGTGACGGTCGGGTTTGGCTTTCTGGCGGCGCGCTTAGGTGGCCGCGCCGAACTCAACGACCGGGTTTAGGAGGGAAAAGTCATGAAAAAACAGGTCATGTTAAAAACTCAGCTTCTGGACCTGGCGAAACCGTTTCTCATCTTTGCGGTGGTGATGCTTGGACTTAGTTTTGTCTTTGTCGTCGGTATCAACTCGATGATCGGCGCCAAGATGGACTGGAACCAGCCCTTCGGCAACACTATGATTGTGCCGACCGGCATTTTCACCCTTGCAGCAGGCATGATCCTGACCCCCAAATGGCTGCGTCTGGCCGCTCAGTTCGGGATCCCGCGCTGGCAGCAGTTTTGGACGCAGCTGACCGGCTGGCTGTGCTATGGCTTGGTCGGGTTTGCCCTTGACTGGCTGATCATGACCATCTTCGGCGTACCGATGCTGTTCATCAAGGAGCTTGGGTACTCGGGGACGTACACATCAGTTGCGTGGGTCGCCAACGCGCTGTTCATTGTGCTGGTGTTCGCCTCACTCGGCGGCATTGGAATGTTCTTCAACGTGCTGATGCAGCGGGTGGACCGGGTGGCAGCAGCCTTGACGCTTTGCGGGGTGATCATTGCCGTTGCGTTGGCCTGGTTCCCGGTCGGCCGGCTGATTGCGCCTTCCGACAGTGATGCGGCGGCGCTGACTCGGCACTTGGCCAGCGGCTCGCTGACCCAGACGCTGCCGGCAGCTCAGGCGAACCCGTTTTTGATCGTGGCAGCAGCGCTGTTGGTCTTCGCTGTAATCTTTGGGTTGACCGCGCTGGGGATGCGGCGCATGACCGTGGCCGAGCAGTAGGCGAGGCGAATTGCTTGCCTCTGCGCTGACCCGCGCGTAAAGTGAGCGCGAAAGGGGCGGTTTAGATGTTAGACGTGAAGAACAGTATCGATAACCTGGAATGGACCACCACCCATCACTTGGCGCACATTCAGAATCAGCATCCGTTCATGCGCCGGTGGGCGGTGCAATTTGAGCTCGCATACACCGATTTCCGCGTGATTCAGATGGCGTTGCAGATGGACGGCCAGCACCACGAACTGCTGGCCGATTTCAGTCAGACGTACGAGGCCATTCACAACTACGAGTTTGCCTTTGCCGGCGACGGGCTGGAAGGCTTTAACCAACAATACGGTGGCGAGTTGGACGAATACGCAAACCAGGTCGACCATTTTGAAGATCTGATTGATCAAATTCGGGACCTAGAGCCATGATTTTTGCGGCGTGGAAGCGGTGGACTTTGCACAATCTGCGAACACAGTTTAAAGTCCCAACGGACATGTATAAGTCGTGCTGATTAATGATCATCCTAATCAAGATCGTCTGGTATCACGGTTTTCAATCGCGAGCACTGTTAGAAATGAAGGACTGACCCGAATACATTCGGGCCAGCCTTTTTAGGATTAGATATTCGTCTTTCAGATGCAGTCACTCAATAATTTCAGTTTCGATGCACTTGGCAATCTCCGCGGTGCGCTCCGCCGTCATTACTGTCTTTGGCATGTGTTCATAATAGTTTCTAAAACTGGCTAAGCTAGAGAAGCCGTCCGGTTCAGAGACATTGCGTCCGGTGAATTCTTCGGCATCGGCGTTCTTAGAGTCGTCATCGTCGTCAAGCCGGCCATTTAAATCGACAATCGTGTTGGCATTCGACTGGGGGGTACACGTACAGCACAAAGCCATGAACGAACGGGGGGATCTGTAAGTGGCCCTTCAAAAATCTGTGCAGTTTGGCCATTGTCGTTTTCACTTGTTGTGCAGGGTCGTGCCAGTTTGCATAGCCTTCGAGTGCCTCGTCAGTCTTGGCAACCAGCGTGAAGAACTCTGAAGGATTCAGGTTGCGGATAGTACCAGGCAGTGAATCTTTGATGATCGGCCAAAATGCGGCGCACTCTTGCCTGAGCTGGGTGAGGGTGATCTCGTGATAAATGGTGCCGCTCCAGTACTTGGTCTCGAGAACAAACAGGCCGCGGTGACTCAACAAGAGATGATCAATCTGCCGATTCGGCTCGCCGTCATTGAGGCTGAGGAACAAGTTGGCGTATATTTTAATACCGTCTTCGGGATACTGCTCCTGCAGGGCTCGTGCCATCTTGTAGGTTTCGTATTCTCCGCGGTTGGTGTATTGACGTTCTTGCATCTGAATAACCTTCTTCCCGTTCCGTGAGACTCCATCACTCTACATTCAACTAATTGTCATTTATATTATTTGAAAGGCCCGATTCTGGTACCTCGTAAATTGTCGTATAGGTTGCTTTTTCCATATCAATGGACGTTTGTTGATTATAATCCACGACAGTCACATCTTTTTCACGGGGAATCTTGTGGTGATCAATCAGATCCTTCATGAAATCTTTGGTTTCATCCGTATCAAAATTGTAGGATAACTCAATCTTTTGATTATCGCTAGAGACCTTGGGTCCTTGTGTCGGGTCATCAGTTTCTTTTAGACCAAATGTGACTTTAACGTGTTCGTGCAGAACTGTGTCAAATTCAATCACAATCTTGTCAGTTAACAGTTTATTTACTACTTGTTCACGGGGCACTGCGCTGTCATAGAGGCCATACTTGTCGTTGGCATTTATGCCTTTCTGTTGTTCAAATGTGTCCATTTTTTTAAACATGTCCCCGGTAAGAATAATATTGTTCTTCCCAGGTTCTAGGAAAGGAATGTATAGCTTTCGGTTTGCCCCCGTGCCTTTATTGAAACATATACAAACGTGGTGGATAGGCTCGCCATACAGTAGTCTAAGTTCGAAAAGTTCAATACTATCTTTCCGTGTTTTATTTAAGTAATCGACATACGAGCTGATATTTGTTGTGTCAATCTCGCTGTTATCTTGCTTAACTTGTTGTAATCCCGTCGAGCTAATGAACAGCCTATCACCTGGTTGTATTCTGGGTGTCGAATCATTTCGTCTGTATGTTTTCGGGAAGAAATATAGCATCGGTCTGACTCGGTTGTATTCTCTTGCCTGCTGTATTTCATTTTCGCTTTGTTCTTGATCTCTTTGTCTCTTTCGTTCCTCCTCAAACTGTTTCTTTTGTCTCTCTTCTTCATCCTTCATTTGTTCCCCAGTTTACAATTCAAGTGCAACACCCTGACGACTAGACCAGAAAGGCCAT